>NZ_JBNAZM010000006.1:0-163920 GCF_051195215.1 Arhodomonas sp. AD133
GCGCTTGCCCGGGTAACCCTCGGCGTACTTGTTCGTCAGCACACTGCCCTGTGCCTCGAGCACGCGTGGGCTCGCGTGGTTCTCCGAGGCAATGAGCTCGATGTGCTCTTCCTGACGGCCGGACTCCGCCGTCATCGCCTCGGCCAGTTCCGGGTCGAACCCCGCGATGGTCATCGTCTTGTCGAACATTCTGCCTCCTCCTTTACCCGGTATGCGCCGTTCGGTTTCGGTCGCTCAGGCGCCGATGAGTTGCCGGTAGCCGGGTTCGTCGAGCAGCGCATCGAGATCCTCGGCGTCGTCGACACGCATGCGGTAGAGCCAGCCATCGCTGTCGGGAGCCTCGTTGACCTTGGCCGGATCGTCGGCAACGGTCTCGTTCACTTCGACGACGGTGCCGGCGACAGGGCTGCGCACCTCGCCGGCGGCCTTCACCGACTCGATGACCACGGCTTCCTCGCCCTGGGCGAGGGACTGGTCAACCGCGGGGAGATCCACGTGCACGATGTCGCCCAGCTCGTTCTGGGCGTGGTCGGTGATGCCGACCACGGCGATACCGTCCTGCTCGAGGCGGATCCATTCGTGATCATCGGTAAAGCGCGTTGTCGTCATGGTTTCTCCCCTTGTGCATGCCCTGTATCGGCGCGTGAACGTGTGAATTGCCGGATACTCTAGGAGCGGTCAATAGATTTGTTAAATAAATAGTTGCAATTGAGTAATGAGAAAAATAAATGTGTTGTGCGGTCCGGTCTCTGCGCCTCCGGGGCCGTCTGGCGCCCGAATTGGTCCGTCTCCGGTGGTGGCCGTCGCCGGTTCGGCACCCGGGTCGCGCCGCCGCCTTCCCTGGCGGGCGGCGCTGACGGGTGGTTACTTGCCGTACACCTGTTCAGGCAGCCACAGCACGATTTCCGGGAAGACCATCAACAGGGCCAGGCTTATTCCCATCAGCAGCACGAATGGCACGATCGAGCGGTAGATGTCCCCCAGCGTGATGTCCGGGGGCGCCATCGCCCGCATCAGGAAGAGGTTGTAGCCGAACGGTGGCGTCATGTACGCCACCTGCACGGTGACCGTGTACAGCACGCCGAACCACACCGGGTCGAAGCCCAGGGCGATCACCAGCGGGATGTACAGCGGTGCCACGATCACCAGCATGGCCGTGTCGTCCAGGAACATGCCCAGCAGGATGAACGACAGCTGCATCATGATGAGCACGACCCAGGGATTGAGGTCCCACTGATCCAGGAACAGTGTCTCGATGGCCCTGCCGGCGCCGAGACCGTCGAATACGGCACCGAAGCTCAGCGCCGCGAGGATCACCCACATGAACATGCAGCTCACGCTGAGCGATTGCCGCACGGTCTCCTCGATGACCCGGAACGTGAGCCGGCCCTTGATCCAGGTCGCCAGTGTGGCGGCGGTCGCGCCCACTGCGGCCATCTCGACGAGGCTGGTGATGCCCATCAGGAACAGGCCCGTCATCGAAAACAGAATGCCCAGCGGCAGCAGCCCCGCGCGCAGCAGGCGGAATTTCTCGCGGCGGCTGATCTGGCGCTCCTCGGGTTTCAGCGGGGGACCCAGCTCGGGCTGCAGGTGGCAGCGCACGACGATGTAGAGCACGAACAGGGCGGATATCATCAGTCCCGGAATGACGCCGGCGACCCATAGCTGGCCCACGGGTACACGGGCGATCATGCCGTAGAGCACCAGCACGACGCTCGGGGGAATCATGATTCCGAGTGTGCTGCCGCCCTGGATCACGCCGGTGACCATGCGCTTGTCGTAGCCGCGTTTGAGCAGCTCCGGCAGCGCGATGCTCGAGCCGATGGCGATGCCTGCCACACTCAGTCCGTTCATGGCGGAGACGGCGATCATCAACCCGATGGTGCCGATGGCCAGTCCCCCGTTCAGCGATCCGGTCCAGACATGGAACATCTCGTAGAGATCGTTGGCGATGCCGGACTCGGAGAGCATGTAGCCCATGTAGATGAACATGGGCAGGGTGAGAAGCGGGTACCAGTTGAGCAGTGTCATGCTCGCGTTGAACGGCATCTCCACGCCGCCCTCGCCCCACAGCAGCAGCGAGAAGGCCGCGGCGACGAACCCGATGCCGGCGAAGATGCGCTGTCCGGTGAGGAGCAGCACCATCATCGAGGCGAACATTAGGATGGCGATGAGCTCGTTGCTCATACGATGCTCTTCCCCCTGGCTTTGGCCAGATCCTTGAAAAACGTGGAAATGCTCTGCAGCAGCATGAGCAGGATGCCGAGACCCATGACGATCTTGACCGGCGCGAGCGGTGGCCCCCAGGCGCTGCGGGCGACCTGGTTGTACTGCACGGCGTATTCGATGCTCGAGACGGCGCCGATGAGCAGGACCACGAGATAGAAGATCAGGCAGAGATCGGTGATGGCGTCGATCACGCCCTGCTTGCGCGACGACCACGTGTCGTAGAACAGGTCCATGCGCACATGGCCGCGCATGAGCATGGCGTAGGCGCCGCCCAGCAGGTAATAGGCCGACATCGTGAACTGCGAGAACTCGACCGACCAGACCAAGGGCAGGTTAAAGACCGTTCGCGTGATCGACGAATACAGCAGCACGCCGGTCATCACGAAAATCAGATACATCGTCACCTTGCCGACCACGCGGGTGGCGGCGTCGACGCATCGAACGTATAGCGTTATTGCACGAGGCACGTGCCTCCTCCCTTATTCCTGACGCAAGCTCTCTACCGCCAGGGCCCGGAACACTGGTGCCCCTCCGTGGCGACTCCGCCCTGGTGCGCTTCGCCGGCGCCGGTGCGTCGGCAAGGGGGCGGGTGCCCCCCGCACCGCCGCACCGGTTTCCGCTTGCCGGGTCTAGCTGTAGCGGTAGGGCGGGCCGGCGGCCTTCATGGTCTCGAGGTATTCCTTGAGGATCTTGACGACCTTGGCGTTGCGCTCGCTCTTCTCGGCGATCTCGTCCCAGAACGTGAGCGCCTCCTGCTCCACCTCGCTCCACTCCTCGTCGGGGATCGAGGTGAGCTCGAGCTTGTCGCCGTTGACGCGGTGGTGCGCCTCGCCCCACCAGTACCAGTGCAGGCGGTAGTAGTTGGAGCTGTCCATGGACAGGCGGAACAGCGTCTTCAGGTGCTCCGGTACCTTGGCCCAGGCATCCTCGTTGGCGAAGTAGGAGCCCACCCAGGCGCCGGAGACCGGGTTGGTGAGGTAGTAGTCGGTGACGTCCGCCCAGCCGTTGTTGTAGTCCTCGGTGATCCCGGACCAGGCGACACCGTCGAGCACGCCGGTCTGCAGGGCGACCTGCACGTCGGCGAACGGCATGCTCACCGGCACGACGCCGAAGCGCTGCATGAAACGCCCGACGGTGGGGAACATGAACAGCCGCTTGCCCTCGAAGTCCTTCATGCTGCGGATGGGCTCCTTGGTGGCGAAGTTGCAGGGGTCCCAGGACCCTGCGCCCAGCCACGTCACGCCCTCGATCTCGCTGTAGGCCTCTTCCCAGATCTCGTTGAGGCCGTACCAGTGCCACAGCGCGGCGACGTCCAGGCTGTAGCGCGAGGCGAACGGGAAGTACGCCGCCAGCGAGGCGACGTCGACAGGGGCTGCCATGGAGTCGTCGTCGCTCTGGGCGGCGTCGATGGTGCCGCGCTGAAGCGCCCGGAACAGCTCGCCGTGGGGGACGAGCTGGTCGGCGTTGTACAGCTCGATGACCATCTCGCCGTTGGCGGCCTTGTTGAAGGCGTCGACCTGGGGTTTGATCACGTGCTCGGCGAGTGCGGGGCCGGCATAGGTCTGAAGCCGCCACCGGATCGTGGTTTTCTTCTGGGCGATGACGTACGGGGCGTAGCCCGCCGTCGTGGCGATCGCGCCCGCGCCAGCCGTCTTTATGAAATCACGCCTCTTCATGGTTCCTCCTCCGGTACCGAGGTGTCGGATTGGTGTTGTCTTCGTCCCTGAAGGGGAGCGTCCCTGCACAGCCTCTCCTTACAGGCGCCCCTCCACGGCGTTGATGAAGATCTCGCGCAAGTCTTCCGCCGTAACGGGCCGCGGATTGGTGGCGGCAGGCGGATCCACCGCCGCCAGGCGCCCGATTTCGTCTGCGCGATCGGTATCCACGCCGAGCTCGGCGAGGGTGTCGGGGATCGCGAGGCGCTTGCGGAAATCGAGCACCCATTCGAACACCGCCTCGAACGATGTCTCGCTCAGCCCCAGTGTCCGTGCCACCGGGGCCATGCGCTCGGCGATGGCCGTGCGATTGAACTGCATCGCATAGGGCAGGATCACCGCGTTGGTGAGCCCGTGATGGGTGCCGTAGACCGCACCCACCGGGTGGGCGATCGCGTGCACGCCGCCCAGTCCCTTCTGGAAGGCGAGTGCTCCCATGCTGGCGGCGGCGAGCATGTGGGTGCGGGCTTCCAGGTCGTTGCCGTCGTGGTAGGCGCGGGGCAGGGCACTGGCGACCAGGCGCATGCCCTCCAGGGCGATGCCGTCCGCCATCGGGTGGTAGCCGGGCGCGCACCAGGCTTCGAAGTTGTGGACGAACGCGTCCATGCCGGTCGCCGCCGTGACACCCGCGGGCAGCCCGGCGGTTACCTCCGGATCGAGGATCACCGTCTGGGGCAGCATGCGCGGGTGGAAGACGATGACCTTGCGGTGCGTTTCGGTGTTGGTAATGACGCCGGCACGTCCCACCTCGGAGCCGGTGCCCGCGGTGGTGGGAATGGCGATGACCGGTGCGATGGCCTCGGCGTTGGCGCGCTTCCAGTTGTCGCCGACGTCCTCGAAGTCCCAGATGGGCCGTGTCTGTCCCACCATCAGCGCGATGGCCTTGGCCACGTCCAGCGCGCTGCCGCCGCCGAAGGCCACCACGCCGTCGTGGCCACCCTCGCGGTAGGTGGCGACGCCAGTGTCCACGTTGGCTTCCACCGGGTTGCCCTGGACGTCGGAGAACAATGCCGCCCCCAGGCCGGCCTCCAGCAGCATGGCTATCGCGTTGCGAATCGGCGGCAGGTCGCGCAGACCGCTGTCGGTAACCACCAGCGGGCGGGTGATGCCCAGCTCCCGGCAGGCGTTCGGCAGCTCCTCCAGTCGCCCCGGGCCGACGAGCATGTTATTCGGAAACCCCCAGTTCGCCGTGACGGAGGCGGGGTCGAACGTGTTGGCCATTATTCAGATCTCCCGTATCGATGTACCTGCGCCCGAAGGCGCACCCGATTCGTCGCCGCACTCAGTCGACTTTCAGGTGAAAACTCTTCGGCCGCGTGAGGTGTTCGTAGCCCACCACCGACAACGTACAGCCGCGCCCGGTGTCCTTCACGCCGCTCCAGGCCAGCGCCGGGTCCAGGTAGTCGCAGCGGTTCATGAACACCGTGCCGGTATCCAGGTGCTGGCCGATGGCGTCCGCCGCTTCCGCGTCCCGGGTCCAGATCGAGGCGGTGAGACCGAACGGGCTGTCGTTCATGAGCTCGATGGCCTCGGCGTCGGATTTCACCGGCATCACCCCCACGAGGGGGCCGAAGGTTTCCTCGGTCATCGCCCGCATGCTGTGGTTGACGTCCACGAGTACCTGGGGAGCGAGGTAGGGGGTATCGGCGCGGTTCGCCGGGAAGTCGGCCGGGTCGAGTAGCGCTTTCGCGCCGGCGGCGACGGCGTCGGTTACCTGTCCACGCACGAACTCGGCGGCGGCCGTGTTGACCACGGGTCCGAGGGTCGTGCCGCTATCCAGGGGGTCGCCAAGGGTGAGCTGGCGCACCTCCGCGGTGAGGCGTTCGACGAACTCATCGTAGATGGACTGGTGGACGTACACGCGCTCGAGGGAGCAGCAGGACTGCCCCGAGTTGAAGAACGCGCCGTCGGCCACGCCGGCGACCGTGCTGGCGAGATCGGCATCAGAGCGGACGTATGCGGGATCCTTGCCTCCGAGCTCCAGGCCCGTGCCGGCGAAGCCGCCGCCTTCGGCGATGGCCCGTTGCACGGCCTGGCCGCCGCGTACCGAGCCGGTGAAGCAGACCATGCGTACGGCACGGTGCTGCATCACGCCCGCGGCGACGTCATGGTCGAGGTGCAGCGCCTGGAAGACGCCTTCCGGCAGGCCGGCCTCGGTGAGCACGCGCATCAGCCGTTCGCCGCACACGGCGGTTTGCTTCGCGTGCTTGAGGATCACGGTGTTACCGGCGGCGAGGGCCGGCCAGATCGAGTTCACCGCGGTCATGTACGGGAAGTTCCAGGGCGCGATCGCGAACACGACACCCACCGGCTCGCGGCGGATATAGCGACGGAACCCGGGCTTCTCGCCCGGGTCGACGTCCGCGAGCGCTTCGGGGGCGGCGTCGATCATGTAGCGGGCACGTTCCTCGAAACCGCCGACTTCGCCGCCGCCCTGGTCGATGGGGCGTCCCATCAGCCAGGCCAGTTCCTCGGCGATGCTCTCGCGCTCGCCTAGGAAACGCTCCAGCGCGTCGGTGAGAATGCGCTGGCGCTCGGCGAGCGGTGTCTGCCGCCACGCTTTCTGTGCGGTCTCGGCACGGTCCACCGCCGCCGCCGCTTCGGCGTCGGTGGCGTAGCGACGTTCCGCGTAGACCGAGCCATCGACGGGGCTGATGATCCGAAGAGTCTCTGTCACTGCGTCCTCCGTTGGTCGAATGGTCGCCGGGGGCGTTGCATGGAGATGGCGCTCAAAGCCGCTCGAATCCGCGATAGCGTTCCCAGTCCGTCACTGCCGTACCGAAGGCGGCGAGCTCCACGTCCGCCATGTTCAGGTAGTGCGCCACGACCTCTTCGCCGAATGCTTCGCGGGCTATCTCGCTCGCCGCGAAGAGCTCACGGGCCGCTCCGAGGCTGGCCGGTACGTGGGGCTTGTCCGCCTCGTAGGCGTTGCCGTTGCAGGCAGGCTCCAGTGGCAGCTCGTTGTCGATCCCGTGAATGCCTGCGGCGATCATGCCGGCGAGGGCGAGGTAGGGGTTTACGTCGCCGCCGGGTACACGATTCTCCATGCGTAGGGAGGAACCAGTGCCTACCAGCCGCAGCGCGCAGGTGCGGTTGTCCCGGCCCCAGGCGACGGCTGTCGGCGCGAAGCTGCCGGGGACGTAGCGTTTGTAGGAGTTGATGTTGGGGGCGTTGAACAGCGTGAGCTCACGCAGACCCGAGAGCATGCCGGCGACGAAGTGCTCGCCCAGCGGCGAGAGGCGGTCGCCGTCGGCCATCACCGGTTCGCCCTCGCGGGAGCGCACGCTCAGATGGATATGGCAGGAGTTGCCTTCGCGCTCGTTGAACTTGGGCATGAAAGTCAACGAATGGCCTTCCTGCGCGGCGATTTCCTTGGCGCCGTTCTTGTAGATCACGTGGCCGTCGGCGGACGCCAGGGCCTCGTCGTAGAGGAAGTTGATCTCGTGCTGGCCATAGTTGCATTCGCCCTTGGAATCCAGCACGGAAAGGCCGGCACCCTGCATCTCGTTGCGGATGCGTGCCATCAACGGCTCCAGGCCAGCGGTATCGAGCAATGCGTAGTCGACGTTGTAGAGATTGGCGGGGGTGAGGTTCCGGTAGCCCTTGTGCCAGGCGTCCTCGTAGGTATCGCGGAAGACGATGAACTCCAGCTCCGTGCCCGCGAAGGCGACGAGCCCGCGTTCGGCCAGTCGTTCGATCTGCCGGCGCAGGATCTGCCGTGGCGATACGGTCACCGGCGAGGCGTCCCGCCACTCCAGGTCGCTCATGACCAGCGCCGTGCCGTCGTGCCAGGGAATGCAGCGTAGCGTGGAAAGATCCGGCGCGAAGACGAAGTCGCCATAGCCCGTGGACCAGGAGGCGTGCTGGTAGCCGCCGACGGTGTTCATCTCCACGTCGACGGCGAGCTGGTAGTTGCATCCCTCCGCCTTGTCCGTCACGACTTCGCCGAGAAAGTGCTCGGCGGTCAGGCGCTTGCCCTGGAGCCGCCCCTGCATGTCGACCATGGCCAGAAGCACGGTGTGAAACTCGCCCGCCTCCACGCCGGCGCGGAGCTCGTCCAGCGTCAGCTGCCCGCGAGTGCTGCGGTGGGGCATGTCCTAGTCCTCCCTAGTCGTGTGGTTCTTGTAATGGTTCGCCCGCCTCGGTGGTGCTCGGGCCGGTGCCGGTTCGCGGTGGCGATACGGCGAACGTCTGTACCGTCTTGTACCATGCTTGAAGCATTGGAAACAGACTGTACAATTCATTACAAGCACGATTCAAAGATGGCATAGCAGTGACGGTTGTCAAATCCGACGAACATTCGGGCAGGGACGAAGGAGACCGGCGCCTGACCGTGGCCGACCTGATCCACCGGCGGCTGGATCGCCTGACGCCGGCGGAACGCAAGGCGGCCCGCGCGCTCCTGGCGAGCTACCCGATGATCGGCCTGGAGTCGCTGGCGAGCTTCGCGGATCACGCCCAGGTGAGTCACCCGAGCGTGCTGCGCTTCATCGCCAAGCTCGGCTTCAGCGGTTACTCGGCATTTCAGACGTCATTGCGTACGGAGCTGGAGGCACGGCTGAAGTCGCCGCTCGCCAAGCACCGCCGCGAGGAGACGGATGCCGGCGGCAGCCACGATTTTCTGCAGCGTTTTGCCGAGGCGGCCTGCGACAACATCCGACAGTCGGTGGCGTCGTTGCCGCGCAGCGAGTTCGATGGCGCACTGGATCTGCTCGCCAATGAGTCCAGCACCGTTTACCTGCTCGGCGGGCGATTCACCGATGCCGTGGCGCACTACCTGTACATGCACCTGCGTGTGCTGCGAAGCGGTGTCCACCACGTCTCCGGCCCGCCAGTGTCCTGGTCGGAGTATCTGCTCGACATGGATCGCCGCGCGGTGCTGGTGGTCTTCGACGTGCGCCGCTACCAGGGCGACGTCGTGCGCTTCGCCGAGGAGGCCGCCAAGCGTGGCACGCGCGTACTGCTGATCACCGACCAGTGGCTCTCGCCCATTGCCGGCAACGCCGAGCACGTGCTCGCGGCACATATCGACGTGCCTTCGAACTGGGATTCGGTCGCTGCCATCACCGCCCTGGTCGAGGCCTTGATCGCCGCTCTCAACAACCGC
The DNA here is from genome assembly GCF_051195215.1 of Arhodomonas sp. AD133. Taxonomy (NCBI): domain Bacteria; kingdom Pseudomonadati; phylum Pseudomonadota; class Gammaproteobacteria; order Chromatiales; family Ectothiorhodospiraceae; genus Arhodomonas; species Arhodomonas sp. AD133. The sequence continues at coordinate 9,052 of NZ_JBNAZM010000006.1, forward strand.
GAATGGCCTCGCCTGAAGGCGCGCATTCGTGACCTGGAGACACTGCGGTCGTACTACGAAGACACGTGGCCGAAGTCCGAGTCGGAGGGGGATTGATGCATCTTGGAATTCTGCAATGCGATCACGTGCGTGACGAGCTGCGCCCGGAGTTCGGCGATTACCCGGACATGTTCCAGCAGCTGCTCTCGCGCGAGGACCCGACGTTGACGTTTCACGTCTACGACCTGACCGCCGAGGTGTTCCCGCGTACCGCCGACGAGTGCGATGCGTGGCTTTTCACCGGCAGCAAGTGGAGCGTCTACGATGATGACCCCTGGATCCGGCATGCCGAGGCGTTCGCGGCGGATCTGCATGCCCAGCGCCGCCCGACGGTCGGTATCTGCTTCGGCCATCAGCTGATCGCGCAAGCGCTCGGGGGACGGGTGCGCAAGGCCACGGACGTGGGCTGGGGGGTGGGTGTGCACACCGCCAACATCCTGGACTCGCGTGCCTGGATGTACCCGTCGGTGGAGAGGCTCGCGCTGGTGGTCAGCCACCAGGACCAGGTGGTCGAGCTGCCGCGCGAGGCAGTCAGGCTCGCCGGTCACGGCTTCTGCCCCAATGACATCTACCAGATCGGCGATCACATCATCGGCTTCCAGGGGCATCCGGAGTTCCCGAAGGCGTATTCCCGGGCGACCATGGAGCGCCGGCGCGCGATCATCGGTGAAGACACCTACCGCGCCGGCGTGGAGTCCCTGTCGCAGCCCATCGACGAGACCGTTGCCGCCGCCTGGATCCTCCGCTTCCTCGCGGGGGCCGCCTGACCGGCTTGCGTCGCCGGTGTGCCGCCCCGTCGCGCGAACGGTGTCTTTTGGCTACCCTGCTGTCAGTATCCTGTACCCCAGTGGAGGCCGCCGGAACACTTGCGGCCGATTCGTTCAAGGAGGGCGTCATGGGCGAGACGAAGACGAGGCGTGGGCACTGTCTGTGCGGTGCCGTTGCCATCGAGGCGGCGGCCGTGGACAACGACATGGGCGCATGCCACTGCAGCATGTGCCGGAAGTGGGTCGGGGGGCCGTTGCTCGCCGTCGAGTGTGGGCGTGACGTGCGCATCGACGGTGACGCGAATGTTTCCGTGTTCCCGTCGTCCGACTGGGCGGAGCGCGGCTTCTGCAGCCGTTGTGGCACCCACCTGTTCTACCGGCTCAAGGAAAGCGGCGAGTACATGATCCCGCCGGGGCTGTTCGACGATGGCGACGACTGGGTGTTCAAGCACCAGATATTCATCGACGAGAAGCCCCCGTACTACGCATTCGCTAACGAGACCCGCGATCTCACCGCCGCCGAGGTCTTCGCGCAGTATGCACCGCCCACCTGACGTGGGCGGCGCTCAGGCCCGTTCCGCCCCGGCTTCGAGCAGCCGCGGCCCGGGCCCCTCGCAGGCGAGGGTGTCCTCGGGGTTGCGCAACGGGCACCGCTCCAGGGACAGGCAGCCACAGCCGATACACCCGCTCAACTGATCGCGCAGCTGTGACAGGCACTCGATACGCGCGTCGAGCTCCGCTTGCCACCGGGCCGAGAGCTTCCGCCAGTCCTCGGCCGTGGGGGTGCGTTCTTGCGGCAGGGAGGCCAGGGCGTCGCGGATGGAGGCGAGGGGTACCCCGGCGCGTTGCGCCACCTTGATAATTGCCACCCGGCGCAGCACATCTCTGGAGTAACGGCGTTGGTTGCCGGCGTTGCGCCAGCTCGATATGAGTCCCTTGTCTTCGTAGAAGCGCAAGGCGGAGACGGCCACACCGCTGCGGCTGGCCACTTCGCCGATGGACAGCGCCCGCCCACGCTGCTTGGGTGTGATCTGATCCATGTGCCCGGCTCTCTTGACCTCAAGCTTTCTTGAGGTTGTACGTTGCCACTCCACGATTGACAAGCCCCTGGAGCGCTCACAGATGAATAGCCGTATTGAACAGGCGCTGCCGGCAGAGCAGGTCCGGCCCCGCGCCGGCGCGACGCCGGCGGCGCAGACCGCGGCACCGCCGGTGGTGTCCGTTCAGAACCTCTCCAAGGTCTATGCCAGCGGCTTTCGGGCCCTCGACGCTATCAACCTGGACATCCACCGCGGCGAGATCTTCGCGCTGCTGGGACCCAACGGCGCGGGCAAGACGACGCTGATCAGCATCATCTGCGGGCTGGTGAATGCCAGCGCCGGCGCGGTGTTCGCCAACGGTCACGACGTGGTTCGCGACTACCGCGCCGCGCGCGAGCTCATCGGCCTGGTCCCCCAGGAGCTCACCACCGACGCATTCGAGACGGTCTGGGCGACGGTGAGCTTCAGCCGCGGGCTGTTCGGCAAGCCGCGGGACGACGCGCACGTCGAGCGCGTGCTGCGGGACCTCACCCTCTGGGAGAAGCGCAACAATCGCATGATGACGCTGTCCGGGGGGATGAAGCGGCGCGTGATGATCGCCAAGGCGCTTGCCCACGAGCCCAGGATTCTCTTCCTCGACGAGCCCACCGCCGGCGTGGACGTGGAGCTGCGCCGCGAGATGTGGAATGTGGTGCGCTCGCTGCGTGCCAACGGCGTGACCATCATCCTCACCACGCACTACATCGAGGAGGCCGAGGAGATGGCCGATCGCATCGGCGTCATCCACCAGGGGCAGCTCATCGTGGTGGAGGAGAAGGGCGAGCTCATGCGCAAGCTGGGCGAGAAGCGCCTCATCCTCCAGCTTCACGAGCCGCTGGAGCGGATCCCGCCGGCGCTCGCCGGCTACAACCTGGAGCTCCGCGCCGACGGCGCCGAGCTGATCTACAGCTACGACACCCAGGCTGAGCACACCGGCATCACCGCGTTGCTCGACGACCTCAATGCCGCCGGTATCGGTTTCCGGGACCTCAGAACCAAGCAGAGCTCGCTCGAGGAAATCTTCGTCGGTCTGGTAGGGGAGCGGCAATGAATCTACATGCGGTAAAGGCGATCTATCGGTTCGAGATGGCGCGGGCGGGGCGCACCCTGTTGCAGAGTATCGTCTCGCCGGTGATCTCGACCTCGCTGTATTTCGTCGTCTTCGGCTCGGCCATCGGTTCTCGCATCACCGAAATCGACGGCGTGAGCTACGGGGCGTTCATCGTGCCGGGCCTGATCATGCTGTCGCTGCTCACCCAGAGCCTGACCAACGCGGCGTTCGGCATTTATTTCCCGCGCTTCACCGGCACCATCTACGAGGTGCTCTCCGCGCCCGTTTCCTACTTCGAGATCGTGCTCGGCTACGTGGGCGCGGCGGCGACGAAATCCGTCATCCTGGGCTTCATCATCCTCGCCACCGCGAGCCTGTTCGTGCCCCTGGAAATCGCGCACCCGGTGTGGATGGTGCTGTTCCTGGTGCTCACGGCGGTGACCTTCAGCCTGTTCGGTTTCATCATCGGCATCTGGGCGGACGGCTTCGAGAAGCTGCAACTGGTGCCGCTGCTGATCGTCACGCCGCTCGCCTTTCTCGGGGGCACGTTCTACTCGGTGGATATGCTGCCGCCCGTATGGCAGACGGTGACGCTGTTCAACCCGGTGGTCTACCTCATCAGCGGCTTCCGCTGGAGCTTCTATGACATCGCCGACGTGAGCGTCGGCCTGAGCCTGGGCATGACCGCGGTGTTCATGTGCCTGTGCCTGGCGATGGTCTGGTGGATATTTCGCACCGGCTACCGTCTCCGGGCCTGATGCCCTGATCCGGGTGCATCGCAATCGGCGGCCGCGCCATCGTGCGCGGCCGCCTTCGGTACCACCATTTCCGCGATTCGCCCTTTGCTTACCCATGCCGATAGGCGGGGCGTGTCGGGGGAGGCGCCATGCCGGCTGACGGCCACGGCAGTGGCGGTCGGTCCACTTTGGCGGATTCGTTCGCCGAGGCCGGTGAGATTAGAGGATTCCTCTGAATTGCATCGCTTCGGCGGTGCAAGCGAAAAGAAAATTTTTCGCGAACCCGGTTAGCATCCCTACCCAAATAACGATTCACAAGAGACGGTGGAGGAGAGATGCCATGACCGGTGCGACTCCGGCCCTGGACGTCGAGGGCATCGAGAAACGCTTCGGCGAGGTCGAAGTGCTCAAAGGGGTTTCGCTGACCGCCCATGAGGGGGATGTCATCTCCATCCTCGGGTCTTCCGGATCCGGCAAAAGCACTTTCCTGCGCTGCATCAATCTCCTCGAGACACCCGACGCGGGGTCCATCACCGTCCACGGCGAGACCATTCGCATGGCGCATCGCCGCCGCCGCGGCGTCGAGCCCGCGGACCGGCGCCAGGTGCAGCGTGTCCGCGCCCGGCTCGCCATGGTTTTCCAGGGCTTCAACCTGTGGTCGCACATGACGGTGCTCGAGAACGTCATCGAGGCCCCGGTGCACGTGCTGCGCCGGCCACGGCGCGAGGCGGTGGCCCAGGCCGAGGCGTTGCTGCACAAGGTCGGGCTCTACGAGCGCCACGATTACTACCCTGCCCATCTCTCCGGGGGCCAGCAGCAGCGCGCTGCGATCGCGCGGGCACTGGCCATGGATCCGGAGGTGATTCTCTTCGACGAGCCCACCTCCGCGCTCGACCCCGAGCTCGTCGGCGAGGTGCTCAAGGTGATGCGGGATCTCGCCGCGGAAGGGCGGACCATGGTCGTGGTGACCCACGAGATGGGCTTCGCCCGCGATGTTTCCGATCACGTCGTGTTTCTGCACCACGGTGCCGTCGAGGAGGCGGGGCCGCCCGCGCAAGTGTTCGCCCGGCCGGACTCCGCGCGATGCCGCGAGTTCCTGGCCGGATTTCTCGAACAGTAAACCGTGAATCCCGCTGGGAGGAGAGAGACCATGCGAGTGAACCGAATTGCCCGCTTTGTCGCGGCCGCGGCGTTTGCCGGATTCGTGGCCCAGGCCGGCGCCAAGGACTGGGAGCAGGTACGCGTCGGTGTGGAGGGGGCGTTCCCGCCGTTCAGCTATGTCGACAGCGACGGCGAGCTGCAGGGCTTCGATATCGATATCGCCCACGCACTGTGCAAGGAGATGGAGGTGGAGTGCAGCTTGGTGCAGCAGAGCTGGAGCGGCATTATCCCCGGTCTGCTGGTGCGCAAGTACGACGCCATCATCGCGTCCATGTCCATCACCGAGGAGCGCAAGAAAAAGGTCGCCTTCACCGACAAGTACTACCAGACCCCGGCCAAATGGGTACGGCACGAGGGCGCGGATGTCACCGCCACCGCCGAGAGTCTCGCCGGAAAAACCGTGGGGGTACAGCGGGCGAGTATCGGTGACCGCTACGTGACCGACAATTACGGCGATGCGGTCAACGTGCGCCGCTACACCAGCCAGGAAGATGCCTTCCTGGACATGAGTACCGGCAGGCTCGATCTCCTGTTCGCCGACATGGTGCCGTTGCAGGATTTCCTCGATTCGAAGGCAGGGCAGTGCTGCGAGTTCTTCGGTCCGGATGTCACCGACGAGCGTTGGCTGGGCGAGGGCATAGGCATCGCCGTGCGCAAGGGCGACGACGAGCTGCGGCGCATGTTCAACGACGCGATCGCGGGCATCCGCGCCGACGGCACCTACGAGCGCATTCAGAACGAGTATTTCGAGTTCGACGTCTACGGCGACTAGACGATGCGTTCTGACCGGTGCTGATGGGGGGTTACCATGCTGGATCTTCAGGGATACGGCCCGAGTCTCATCGAGGGAGCGTGGCTGACCGTGCAGGTGGCCCTGCTCTCCCTGGCGCTCGCCTGTGCACTGGGAATGGTGACCGCGCTCGCCAAGCTCTACGGCCGCCGGCCGCTGCGCTGGGCGGCCACCCTCTACACCACCGTGATCCGCTCCATCCCCGATCTCGTTCTCATGTTCCTGATCTACTTCGGTGGTCAGCGCCTGGTCAACGATCTCGCCGCCAGTGCCGGCTATCAGGGCTACATCGACGTCAGCGCCCTGACCGCCGGCATTGTCGGCATCGGTTTCATCTATGGCGCGTACATGGCCGAGACGTTTCGCGGTGCGGTGATGGCGGTGCCCGCCGGACAGCTGGAGGCGGGTCACGCCTACGGGATGAGTGCCTGGCAGGTGTTCACGCGCATCCTGCTGCCACAGATGGTGCGCCATGCGCTGCCCGGCTTCGGCAACAACTGGCTGGTGCTGCTCAAGACCACCGCGCTGGTCTCGGTGATCGGTCTCGACGATCTGGTGCACAAGGCCGGGCTCGCCGCGAGTGCGACGCGGCTGCCATTCACCTTCTACACCGCCGTGGCGCTGGCGTTTCTCGCCTTCACGACGGTCTCGATGGTGTTATTGCGCTGGCTCGAGCGGCGTTACAGCGCCGGATTCGAAGGGCACGACGGACTGATGTCGTGACCCGAGCGTGCAGCCAAGCGCCGCCGACGGGGCGCGCCCCGGAGCAACTGTGAGGCTCTGAGTCATGGATTTCTCGATCATCGCCGACAACGCCGGCGTGTTCGCCGAAGGGATGCTGGTGACCGTGGAGCTGGTCGGCTGCGCGCTGATCGCCGGTCTCGCGCTCGCCGTGCCCCTCGCTCTTGCAGCCAACGCCCGCAGCCGCCCGCTGCGCGGCGCGGTGTTCCTGTTCAGCTACTGCTTTCGCGGCACGCCGTTGCTGGTGCAGCTGTTCATGATCTACTACGGTCTCGGGCAGTTCGAGTGGATCCGCGGGACCCCGCTCTGGGGGCCGGTACTCAGCCAGCCGTACTGGTGCGCGCTCATCGCCTTTACGCTCAATACCGCCGCTTACACCACCGAGATACTGCGCGGTGCGATCGCCAACACGCCGCGGGGGGAGGTCGAAGCGGCGCGGGCGTGTGGCATGTCACGGGCGCTGATGCTGCGGCGGGTGGTGCTGCCCAACGCCTTTCGCCGCGCATTGCCGGCCTATGGCAACGAGGTGATCTTCATGCTGCACGGCAGCGCGGTGGCAAGCGTCATCACGCTGGTCGATATCACCGGTGCCGCGCAGCTCATCAACGCCCGCTACTATAGCCCCTACGAGGCGTTCATCACGGCAGCGGTGCTCTACATGGCACTGACTTTTGCCGTGGTCTTCGTCTTTCGTTGCCTGGAGCGGCGCTGGCTCGCGCACCTGCGGCCGCGGGTCCCGCGTCGTGGTCGCAGCGCCGCCGGTGCCGGCGACGGAAAAGCCCGGGACGACGCCAGTCAGTGGCAAGCTTCGGGGTGAGGACCCGCGCCCGCGCGACTGCGCCGGCGCCCCACGCTCCGGCTCAGTACGCCCAGGCAAGCGCCAGCAGGTGGTAGTCGACTCCGGGGTTGACGTCCCCCAGGGAGGCGTTGGAGGCATGATGGATCTGGTAGCTGAGCGCCCACTGCCGACTGTGATCCAGGTAGGCGCCCACGCCGACGTGAGAGTCGAATTCCAGGCGCAGCCCCCAATCCTCGCCATCGACCGTCTCGCGGTCGGAGATATACATGGGGCCCGTACCGGCCTCGGCGAACCAGGGGCCACCGCTGGCGATGCGCAGTACCAGTCGCAGGCTCACGCTGCCCATGGCATCGCCGCGCTCACCGCTTGAAGGCTCCCACCGGGCGACCGCGAGCTCCCACTGTGGTGTCACCGTGAGGGAGTCGGTTCGCCAGCCCGGGCCGAGACCGTGGCGGAGCGACAAGCGTATCTGCTCAATGGAGTGGTCCGTGGCCACGCCACCGGCCAGCGCCAGACGCCATGGCGCGAGCGGCTCCGCCCCTGCCGTGTCATGCGTGCCGGCGACGATAGCGAACACCAGCACAATGGTAGGCCACGGCCTGCTCATCGGCATCACGACGCCCCCTGTTATGCAAGATTGTCTCATCGGGAAACGCCGGACGATTCCCGCGCGCCTCCGCGCGTCATGGCGGGGCATCGAGGCCGATCAATGCACCCGCAGCCGGCGTTGCGCAGCGTCACTGTACCGACGGTAAAGCGCTACGCAGCGTCGCTTGTCAGCGAGCGCGCCGCTGGTCGAAGGCCCGCGGGAATCGTTCGTCGCTTCTTTAATAAGTATAGCAATTATTTCAACTCGGACGCACGTGTGCCCCCGGCTGGATGCGTATTGCGGATCTGTCGCTGCCGGGCGGGGACAGGGCAGCAGGTCATGTCACAGTGCCGGCGAATACAGGCAAAAATGCTGCTGGCGAGAATCTATGCTCTACGAGGCGTCCAACGGGTTCTATGCGGAGGCATCATGGATCACGCAGTGCAGTTCATCGACGGCGTATGGCAGGTGGGGACCGGCGAGGCATTCGTCTCCAGCGATCCCTGTACCGGTGAGCCGGTGTGGGAGGGTGCCGGTGCCGACGAGGCCCAGGTCGCCTATGCCGTGACTGCCGCGCGCACGGCCTTCGAGCACTGGTCGGGTCGTTCCTACGATGAGCGACTGGCCCTGGTACAACGTTTCGAGCAGGCGCTCGATGCGAACCGGGAGGCCCTTGCGGGCACCATCGCCCTCGAGACGGGCAAGCCCCTTTGGGAAGCGCGTACCGAGGTTGCCGCGATGGTGGGCAAGGTCGCTATCTCCGACCGCGCCTACCGCGAGCGCACGGGCATCCACGAGAGCAGTGCCGCGGGCGGCCGCGCGGTGCTGCGGCACAAGCCGCACGGCGTGGCCGCCGTCTTCGGCCCTTACAACTTCCCCGGGCATCTGCCCAATGGCCACATCGTGCCTGCTCTGCTCGCCGGCAATACGGTGGTGTTCAAGCCCAGTGAGCTCACCCCGCGCGTGGCCGAGCACACGGTATCGATCTGGCGCGAGGCCGGGCTGCCGGACGGTGTGATCAACCTGGTCCAGGGCGGACGTGATACCGGGCAGGCGCTAGCCGCCCAGCGCGGGATCGACGCGCTGTACTTCACCGGCAGCGCCGCCACCGGGCGGCTCCTGCAGCGTCAGTTCGCCGAACAGCCCGAGAAGATCCTGGCGCTGGAGATGGGCGGCAACAATCCGCTGGTGGTGCTGCCGGACGTCGATCCCCGTGCAGCGGCCTATACGATCATCCAGTCGGCCTTCCTCACAGCGGGCCAGCGCTGCACCTGCGCCCGCCGGCTGTATCTGCCCCGCGGCGAGGTCGGGGATGCGATCCTCGATCGGCTGGTGGCGGCGACACGCGAGTTGCGGGTGGGAACACCGCGCGACCCGGAGCCGCCGTTCATGGGGCCGGTAATCAACGACGCCGCGGCGCAGCATCTGCTCGCTGCGCAGGCCCGGCTGGCCGGCATGGGGGCGCAGCTACTGGTGGAAAGCGAGCACCTGCGCGCCGGCACCGGATTGATCTCGCCCGCTATCGTCGATGTCGACGCGGTGCCGGAGCTACCCGATGAGGAGCATTTCGGCCCGCTGCTCCAGGTAGCACGGCACGAAGGCCTGGATGACGCCATCGATCGCGCCAATGACACGCGCTACGGGCTGTCGGCGGGGCTGCTGGGCGGCAGTCGCGACGACTTCGAGCAGTTCGTGCGGCGCATTCGTGCCGGTATCGTCAACTGGAACCGCCAGATCACCGGCGCGAGCTCCGCAGCGCCGTTCGGGGGTGTGGGAGCGAGCGGCAATCACCGGCCGAGTGCCTACTACGCAGCCGACTACTGTGCCTATCCGGTGGCGTCGCTGGAAGCGGAGACCCTGGAGATGCCCGCCGAGCTCGCGCCGGGGGTGACCCTGTGAGCGTACGCGAGGTGAACTTCGACGGCCTGGTGGGGCCCACCCACAGTTACGCGGGGCTGTCGTTCGGCAACGTTGCCTCCGAGAGTAATCTGGGGCGTGTGGCCTCTCCGCGGGAGGCAGCGCTGCAGGGACTCGCCAAGATGAAGGCATTGCGCGAGCTGGGCCTTCCCCAGGGTGTGCTGCCACCCCAGGAGCGTCCGGCCGTGGAGGTTTTGCGCCGGCTCGGGTTCCAGGGCAGTGACGCCCAGGTGCTCGCCGCCGCTGGCGACGAAGCGCCGCGGCTGCTGACCGCCTGCAGCTCCGCGTCCAGCATGTGGACCGCCAACGCGGCGACGGTTTCGCCCGGTGCGGATACCAGCGATCACCGCGTGCACTTCACGCCCGCCAATCTGGTGAACAAGTTTCACCGCGCCATCGAGCCACCCACTACGGCACGCGTGCTGCGCGCGATCTTTCCGGAAGGGCGTCACTTCGCCCACCACGACCCGTTGCCGGCAGTGGAGCACTTCGGCGACGAGGGGGCGGCCAACCACACACGCCTGTGCGCCGGCCACGGCGATGCCGGCGTCGAGCTGTTCGTCTATGGCAAACGGGCTTTCGGTCGTGGTGCTGCGCCCGCTCGCTACCCGGCGCGCCAGACTCGTGAGGCATCGGAAGCAGTAGCCCGTCTGCATGGCCTGAACCCCGCGCGTACGGTCTTCGCCCAGCAGAACCCGGCGGTGATCGATCAGGGCGTGTTCCACAACGACGTCATCGCCGTGGGTAACGAGAACGTGCTCCTCTACCATGAAGACGCGTTCGCCGACACGGCCGGGCTTGCCGCTGCGCTGCGGGACGCATTCGGGGAGACGGAACTGGTACTCGTCGAGGTGCCGGCGGCACGCGTGAGCGTCGAAGAGGCGGTGACCACCTATCTATTCAACAGCCAGCTCGTCACCCTCCCGGACGGGGGCATGGCGCTGGTGGTGCCCGAGGAGTGCCGCGCGAGCCGGCGTGTCTGGGACTTCCTGGGCGAGCTCGTCGATGGTGACACACCGATCCACCGCGTGCTCGTGCAGGATGTCAAACAGAGCATGCGCAATGGCGGTGGTCCGGCCTGCCTGCGCCTTCGCGTGGCGCTCTCCGAGGCGGAGCGTGCGGCCATGAATCGCGGCACGTTGCTCGATGACGCGCTCTACGAGCGTCTCTCGCAGTGGGTCCGGCGTCATTACCGTGACCGGCTCGACGAGGCGGACCTGGCCGACCCCGCGCTGCTGGAGGAGGGGCGCGCGGCGCTCGACGAGCTCACCGGTATCCTGGGACTGGGGTCGGTCTACCCGTTTCAGCTCGCGGGGGTCTGAGCCGGCCGGCGCGCCTGCGCCGGCGACCGCAATCCGGCCTCGTCGGGTGACGTCCGCGCCGCCATCGGCTATCCAGTGGTTATGGAGGCCCCAGGCGATTCGACGCAGCGTGCGGCCACGCGCTCGCTGCCGGTGGTCATGCTGCTGGGCGCGGTCACTGGCCTCGCCGTGGCTTTGCTCGCCGTGGGCTTCGTCACGGCCGTGTTCCGCCTCAACGATCTGCTGCTGATTTCACCACGCAGCCGCATGATGGCTGTCGAGGGTACGTGGGTGGTGGTCGCCACGGTGGTGGTGCCCACAGCCGGCGGCCTGGTGGTGGGACTCCTGCATCACCTCATTGTCGAGCACCGGCCCCACGGGCCGCCTGAGGTGATTGCGGCGGTGCAGACTCGGCGGGGACGGCTGCCGGCGCGTCCGGGTGTGCTCTCGGCGCTGTCCGCGCTGGTGGCGCTCGGTTCCGGGGCGTCGGTGGGCCAGTACGGGCCGCTGGTGCACCTTGGCGGCACGTTCGGCTCCCTCGCCGCCCGTCTCACCGGTGGCGGGCGTTCGGTGGACAGCATCGCCATCGCCTGCGGGGTCGCCGCAGCGATCGCCACCGCGTTCAAGGCGCCCATCGCCGGCATACTCTTCGCCCACGAGGTGGTGTTGCGCCACTACGCGCTGCGTGCGTTCGCGCCCGTGGCCGCTGCCGCCGTGGTGGGCTTCGTCGTCGAAGGCGTGGCGTTCGAGCGCCCGGCACTTTTCTACGTGGAGTCCGCACAGGTGGCGCACGCTTGGGAGTACGGGGTCTTCCTGCTCGTGGGCGTGGGTGGCGCGGTGGTTGCGACGGTATACATGACCGCCATCCGGTGGGCGTCCCGCCTCGGTGCCCGTGTGCCCGTGCCCCGGATTCTGCGGCCGGCCCTGGCGGGAGCGGCGCTGGGACTCGCCGCGCTGTGGCTGCCCGAGATTCTCGGCATCGGGGCGGTGACCCTGCGTTTTGCCACAATCGAGGGGGCGTTCGGGGCACCGGAGCTGGTGGCGATACTTCTCGCCAAGATCCTGGCGACCGCCGTCTGCCTGGGTCTGGGATTCAGCGGCGGTGTATTCAGCCCCGCGCTCGTGGTGGGCACGCTCTTCGGCGCGCTCTGCGGTATCGCCGTGGACGGCGTGACCGGTGGCGACCATGCGACCATGGTCGTCTACGCCGTGTGCGGCATGGTCGCCGTCACTGCGCCGGTGATCGGGGCGCCGCTGGCCATGTTGCTCATCGTCTTCGAGCTTACCGGCAGCTATCCGCTCACCATCGCCGCGCTGGCGAGCGTGGCGGTGGCCAATCCGCTGGCGGCACGGCTGTTCGGCGCCTCGCTGTTCGATACCCAGCTGCGCGAGCGCGGGCTCGATCTGTCCGCGGGGCGTGACCGCGCAGTGCTGCAGGGAGAGTCGGTGCATCGCCACGTCAGTGAGGACTGCGTGCGCGTTTCGCCGCAGGCCGTACCGGCAACAGTGCGTGATGAGCTCGGGCGCAGCGGCCGCAGCGAGGCGTTCCTGGTCGACGAGGCGGGGCGCTACCACGGCACCGTGACGCTCGCACGGCTGGAGGCGATACGCGGTGACGATGGCGTCGAAACCGTCTCAGCGCTCGTGGACCGGGCCTATCCCGCGCTCGCCGGGGACGCGTCGCTGTGGGCTGCGGTGCATGCGTTGCAAACCCAGGCGGGCGAAGCGCTGCCCGTGGTGACGCGGGGTGACCGGCGGTTTCTCGGGGTAGTCCACGAAACGGCGATTACCCGGGCCTACCTGGGCACACTGGAGGCGATACGCGATGAGGAGCACGCCGCGCGCTGACTCGGCTGCGAGGCAGGGTCTCCGGCTGTTGCGCCGGGGCGTTGCCGCCTGCCTGGCCGTGTTGACGGCCATGCCGGTGGCGACCGCCGCCACGCCGGCGGTCACGCAAAGCGAGCCGCTCGTGGTCGCGAGCTGGGGGGGCGCCTACGAGACGATCCAACGACGGGTATTTTTCGAACCGTTCACCCGGCATACCGGCATCCCGGTGACGGCGGTGGAGTATGCCGGTGGACTCGCCGAGCTGCGCGACCAGCATGCCAGCGCCGATGTGCGCTGGGACGTGCTCGATATGACCATGAGCGACACCATCGCCGCGTGTGCGGAGGGGCTGCTTCAACCGCTCTCGCCCGAGTTGCCGGCGGCGTCGCCGGAGGGCCTCTCACCGCAGCGGGATTTCATCGACGGCGCGTTCACCGAGTGCGGAATCACCCACACCGTCTACGCCACCGTCATCGCCTATGACCGCCGGGCCTTTCCCGGCGTGCGTCCCGACAGCGTGGAAGCGTTGTTCGATGTCGAGCGTTTTCCCGGCCGGCGCGCGCTGCAGCGTGCTCCTTTCGGCAACCTGGAGTGGGCCCTGTTGTCCTACGGGGTGCCGCGCGTGGAGCTCTACGATCTCCTCAGCACGGCCCGGGGCCTTCGGCTCGCCTTCGAACGGCTGGCCCGCATCGCCGGCGAGGCGGTCTGGTGGCGGGCCGGTGACGTGCCGCCAGCGCTGCTCGCCGCCGGTGAGGTGGCCATGGCGACGGGCTATAACGGTCGCTTCTTCCACGCAATCGCCACCGAGGGGGCGCCCATCGAGATCATCTGGGACGGTCAGATCCAGGAATACGAGACCTGGGCGGTGGCGCGCGGAAGCTCGCAACCCGAGGCCGCCCGGGCCTTCATTCGCTTCGCCACCGCGACGCGCCGGCTCGCCGAGTTCTCCCGGCATATCCCCTACGGACCCGCCCGGCGGTCGGCTTACCGCCGCGTGACCACGCACCCGTCCACCGGTATCGACATGCAGCCGCACCTGCCGACGCATCCGTTCAACGCACGCAATGCCGTGATCAAGGACGTGCACTGGTACGCGCGCACGTATGACCGGATCCGTGAGCGTTTCGCTGCCTGGTATCGCAGTCACCACGGCGAAGCGCCGGCGGCGTCCCCGCCACGCTCCGGTCCGTCACCGCAGCTCTGACGATGCCGGCGTTGAAGCCGGGCGTCGGGGATGTCAACGTTCGCCTCCTCACACCGGGATCCCCGCACGTCCGGGTTACGCATCCCGCGTGCCGGGGACCGCATTCGCCCAATCGAGGAGACCGGACAAACGCCATGCAGCCCAGCGACAACCGATTCCCGGAGGCCGAACGCCGGGGCGTCTATCGCGCTATCCACGAGCGTCGCGACGTGCGTTCCCAGTTCCGGCCGGACCCCATACCCGACGAGGTGCTCGCCCGTCTGCTCCAGGCCGCCCACCACGCGCCGTCGGTGGGGTTGATGCAGCCCTGGGACTTCATTGCCATCGACAGCCTCGAAGTGCGGCAGGCGGTGAAGGCGATCTTCGAGCGCGAAAACGAGCGCGCCGCGGACAACTACCAGGGTGAAAAGGCGCAGCTATACCGGCGTCTCAAGCTCGAGGGCATCCTCGAGAGCCCCATGAACCTGTGCATCACCTGCGACCGAAATCGCGGCGGACCGCATGTGCTGGGGCGTAACACCATCCTGGAGACGGATCTGTTCAGTGCCTGCCTCGCCGTGCAGAACCTCTGGCTCGCCGCCCGCGCCGAGGGTATCGGCCTCGGCTGGGTGAGCGTGCTCGATCCCGAGGATCTGGCTGCGACCCTCGGCTTGCCGGAGGGCGTGGTGCCCGTGGCGTATCTGTGCCTGGGTTACGTCAGCGAATTCCTCTCCCGCCCCGAGCTCGTCAACAAGGGCTGGCGCTCGCGGCTGCCTATCGAGGAGCTGGTGCACCGCGACGTCTGGGGGCAGCCACTGGAGGACGGGTCACTGAGCGCGGCGCTCCGCCAGGCCTCGGAAAAGGGTCTGTGATCGGCGGTACGGGGAGTTCCTTACGTACTCTCACGCATGGTCGCCGGGCGAGCGCTCACGCATGCTCTCCCGCAAGCGCCGTTCGAACGGTGCTCCAGGGCCGGCACCGGTATGCCGGCATTGGGAAAAGACCGACATTACGTATTCAGGGAGAGTGACAACCATGTCCGCAAATTCCAGAAAGACGGCGATGGGCCTGGCCGGTGCGTTCGCGATGGCAGTGTCCGCCGCGGCTCTGTCGGGGACCGCGGTGGCCGCCGAGGGTGAGATGGTCAAGTGCTATGGCGTGGCCAAGGCCGGGCAGAACGACTGCAAGGCCGGCCCGGGGACGACTTGCGCGGGAACGTCCACGGTGGATTATCAGGGTAATGCCTGGAAACTGGTCCCCAAGGGCACCTGTGAAGACATGGCGCTGCCCGGTGATCGCACGGGTAGCCTCGAGCCTCTGGAGCGCGATCGGCCCGAGGCGGGCTGAGGATACCGGGTGACGGTTACAGGGGTGACGCCGTTATGGACGACCTGACGATGCCGTCGCTCGGTGATGGGCCGGCCCCGGTACGTGCCGGGGTCGGGCTCAAGCCCGAGCACTATCGCACGATCGTCGACGAACGTCCGGACGTGGGCTGGTTCGAGGTCCACGCCGAGAATTACATGGGCGCCGGCGGTCCGCCGCACGCGTGGCTGGACGCCGTTCGCGCCGACTATCCCGTTTCGGTGCACGGGGTGGGACTGTCCATCGGTGGTGACCGGCCGCTGGATCGCAGGCACCTGGCGCGGTTGCGTCAGGTGGTGGAGCGCTTCGAGCCGGCGCTGGTCTCCGAGCACCTCGCCTGGTCGACCCACGATGCGGGCTATGTGAACGACCTGCTGCCGGTGCCGTACACCCGCGAGGCGCTGGAGCGAGTGGTCGCTCATGTCTCCGAGGTCCAGGAGTGTCTGCGCCGCCCCGTGCTCATCGAGAACCCCGCCACCTACGTGCGATTTCACGACGACGAGATGAGCGAGGTGGCGTTTCTCGGCGCGCTCGCCCGGCGCAGCGGCTGCGGTCTGCTGCTCGACGTGAACAACGTGGTGGTCTCCGCGACGAACCACGGCTTCGATGCGGCTGCTTACCTGGACGACTTCCCCATGGATGCGGTCGGCGAGATCCATCTCGCCGGTCATGCCCGCACCGTCGACGACCGTGGCGAGACATTGTGCATCGACGCCCACGACCGGGCGGTGGACGACACGGTGTGGGCCCTCTATCGCCGTGTGCTCGTGCGGGCAGCACCGCGGCCGACGCTCATCGAATGGGATGCGGACATCCCGCCGTGGCCGGTGTTGCTCGCCGAGGCACACACCGCCGACGGACTGATCCTGGACGCGCTGCCGGTGGAGGGGGGTCGCTGTGGCATCCCTCGCTGACAGCCAGGGGCGGTTCGTCGCCGCGCTGCGTGACCCGGAGGCGGCGGTGCCGCCGGATCTCGCCGGACGCGCCGGCGAGATGCCGGAGAAGCGCTTCGGCGTCTATCGCAACAACGTTCACGTGAGCCTGGTGGAGGCCGTGCGGGCGACCTACCCGGTAACCGAGCGCCTGGTCGGCGAGGCGTTCTTCCACGGGATGGCCCGGACTTTCGTCGGCGAGTCCCTGCCGACCACGCCGGTGCTGCTGGCGTACGGTGGCGGGTTTCCTGCCTTTATCCGCGGATTCGAGCCGGCACGGACCGTGCCTTACCTCGCCGACGTGGCGGCGCTGGAATGGGCGCGACACGAGGCTTACCACGCCGTCGACGAGACACCGCTCGCCGCCGATGCGCTGGCGGCAGTGGCACCCGAGGCGCTCGCGAGCCTTCATCTCACGGTGCATGCCTCGGCACGGGTGGTGGAATCACCCTGGCCGGTTCACGCGATCTGGGAAACGAATGCTCACGACGAGACCGTGCGGCCCGTCGACCTCCACAGCGGTGGCGAGGCGGTGCTGGTGATGCGCCCCTACTGGGAAGTGACGGCACGTGTCCTGGGGCCCGGTGAGGCAACGTTCATCCGGGCCCTGGCCGCCGGCGAGCCGCTTCCGGCGGCGGTGGCGTGCGCCGAAGCCGAGTCTGCTGAATTCGATCTCACCCGCGGCCTGGGGAATCTCCTCGCGGCCGGTGGGGTGAGCGGTTATCGGACGGGAGAAAGCTGATGCCACGCCATGTCGTCGCCGCCCGCGCACCTGTTCGCCTGATCGGCGCTTTCGTCGATCTCTGCGGACGTATCCCCGTGAGCCTGCCATTGCTGCTGCTGCGGGTCACCGTGGCCATTCCGTTCTGGAAGTCGGGGCTGACCAAGTTCGATGGGTTCCTGCAGGTCTCCCCTGGGGCTGTCTGGCTATTCGCCAATGACTTCCAGCTGCACATCCTCGGTGAGACCTACGCGTATCCTTTTCCCGCCGCCGTGACCCTGCTCTCCGGCCTGGGCGAGCTGATACTGCCGACGCTGCTTGTGTTCGGGCTGGGGGCGCGCTTCGCGTCGCTCGGCCTGCTCGCGATGACAGGTATCATCCAGCTTACCGTGCCGGACGGCTGGCAAACCTATCATCTTCCGTGGGCGGCGATGCTGTTTCCGATCCTGGCGATGGGACCGGGACGCATCGCGGTGGACGCAGTCATCGCACGGTATTTCCGAGTCCGCGACCATCGCGCTTCCGGGTGTGTCGCAACCGAATGAACCGGTACCGGTGACCGTCGCCGCATCGGGATGCGATGGCTACTGTGGTGCAAGCGCCTTCGCTCCGCCGAGCCGAGGCCAGGGCGCGACGAAGCGCTATGAGCCCGTACAGCCTGCCGCCGCACGTCACGTTGCGGGTGACGGGCGGGCTGGCATTGTCGCCAAAGGGATGGTTCGGTCTCCGTTGCGTCTTCGGTCGGCAACAAATGCCGCTCATCGGCCCGCGTGGGAAGCATCGGGGGGCGGACAGGGCGGGGGGCCGATCGTGGCGAGCCAGTACTTGCGGCGGGTTGCGCGACCACGCCGCGACTGGCGTTGGTGCGGCGTTGATGTCGGCAATCGCGCACACCTTGCCATTGCCGAGGGGGTTCAGGCGGGCCGCGTTCGTCCGGTCCTTCGCTTTCCGCTATATCTGTGATCAGGCGAGCGGCACCGGCGTGCTTGCTCGCTGCCCCTTATCCGGGGCGACGCCCCTGGGGCGTCACACTACCAGCGGCAACGGTATCCCGGGAGGTTCCCCATGAATACCGGCAAGCACACGAGTTGGATCCTGGCGCTCATGCTCGCGACGGCCCCCATGATTGCGGCAGGCCAGTCACAGACGGACGATTCAGGGCGGAAGTCGGCGCCGCAGGAGAACGCTGAGCAGCAGACGTCCTCCCAGAACGGTGAGATGTCGTCCACCTCGGAGACTCAGAAGACCGGCGAGGAGGCTCAGAAGGCTGCTCAGGAAGGACAGAAAGCGGCCGGGGAAGAGCAGAAGGCCGCGAAGGAAGACGGGAAGAGTGACAAAGCCGCCGGCAGCCAGCAGATGTTCGTCCCCAGCCAGGCGGAAGGCGAGCTGCTGGCCTCCGAGCTGGAGGGTGTGGCGGTCATGAACGCGAGTGAGGAGGAGCTCGGTAGCGTTCAGAACGTGCTCATGGACGATGAGGCTCGCATTCGCGCACTGATCGTGGGCGTCGGCGGTTTCCTGGGGATGGGCGAGAAACCGGTGGCGGTGAGTTACGACAGTTTCCAGCAGAGCCGTAACCAGGAAGGGAAGGTCACGCTGACCCTGGAGACCACACGCGAGGAGCTGGAGCAGGCGCCGGCGTTCACCACGCTCGCCGAGCAGCAGGCGGAGCAGGAGCGTGCGCAGGAGCAACAGCAGGCGGCTGAGCAGCAGCAAACCAGCGAAGAGACCACCAGCGAAGAGACCCAGTAAGTAGACGCAGCGAAGGCTGGCGAAGCGGGGTTTCGCCGACGCGAAACCCCGCTGTTGCGCGTCGCTATCCCCCCCCCCCCCCACCACGCCTGTTCCCCCGATTTATCGACCGAACAGAGGTCTATCGCCGCTGTGGGAAAGTGAAGTCGCCGGGTTCTGTGCGTCTGGGCGGACTCCCGGGACTTACGCACCCATGGCCCGACGGATGGCGGTGATCACCTCGCCGACCTGTGTTTCGCTGAGCTCCGGATAGATCGGCAGCGACAGGCAGCGTTGCGCCACGCGCTCGGCGATCGGCAGGGGGCGGCCGTCATGGTCATCGACGAAGGCGGGCTGCCGGTGGAGTGGCCGTGGGTAGTAAACAGCACTTGCCACGCCCGCGGCGTGCAGGGTGTGTCGCACGGCGTCGCGGTGTGGCACCAGTATCGTGTACTGGTGATAGACGTGCGATCCGTCCGGCGCCGGCGGTGGTGTCTCGACGCCCGGGAGTCCCGCCAGGCCGTCGGCGTATGCCTGGGCCACCCGCTGTCGGGCGGCATTGAAAGCATCGACGTGGCGCAGCTTCACGCGCAGTATCGCAGCCTGGAGCTCGTCCAGGCGGCTGTTGTAACCCACTGCCTCGTGGTGATCGCGCTCCGTGCTGCCGTGATTGCACAATGCACGCAGGCGCGCGGCCAGCTCGGCGTCGGCCGTGGCGATCAGCCCGCCGTCACCGCAGGCGCCGAGGTTTTTCGTGGGGAAGAAGCTGAAGCAACCCACCGTTGCGAGCGTGCCGACGCGACGCCCCTGCCGGGTGGCGCCGAAAGCCTGGGCGCAGTCCTCGACGATGGTCAGCCCGTGACGCCCGGCAAGGGCGCGCAGCGGTGCCATGTCGGCTGCCCGCCCGAACAGGTGCACCGGGAGAATGACGCGGGTCCGCGGGGTGATGGCATCCGCCACCCGTTCGGGGGCGAGGTTCAGCGTGTGGGGATCGATGTCGACGAACACCGGCCGTGCGCCGACATGGCGCACTGCTTCGGCGGTGGCGGCAAAAGTGAACGCAGTGGTGATCACCTCGTCGCCAGGGCCGATTTCCAGTGCTCGCAGGGCGAGGTGGAGCGCGTCCGTGCCGGAGGCGCAGCCGATGGTATGGGCGGTGCCCAGGTAGTCCGCCACCTCCGCCTCGAATGCCGCCACCTGTTCGCCGAGAATGTAACGGCCGCTGGCGAGGACTTCGGTTACCGCCGCCTCCAGCTCGCCGGCGATGTCCGCATGCTGGGCCGGTAGTGACAGCATCGGGATCATGGGTTCCGCTCCCGTGACCCCGGTTGGGACGATGCAGCCGTTCGGGGCGGGGCCTGTCTCTGAAGCTGGGCGACGATCTCCGTGGCAATGGTCAGGGCGCGCAGGCCGTCGGTGCCGTTGACCGTCGGTGGGCGGCCGTCGCGGACGCTTGCGACGAAGGCCTCGATCTCCGCGCGCAGAGCGTCGCCGGTGGGAAATTCGAGCATCTCGGTCTCGATGTCCGGAACCCCCGGGTACATGTCGGTGTGTGCCTTGCGGCGTATGTCCAGACGATGATCGGCGAGATCCACCGAGAAGTAGGCGGTCGGCTGAAACAGCCGGAGACGGCGCTCATGCTTGAGGCTCGCGCGGCTGGCGGTGACGTTGGCGACGCAGCCGCCGCGGAACTGGATACGGGCATTGGCGATATCGATATCGTGGGAGAGCACCGCGACGCCGCTGGCGTCGATGCGTTCCACGGGGGCGCGCACGAACTCGGCGATGAGGTCGATGTCATGGATCATGAGATCCAGCACCACGTTGGCATCCGCGCCGCGCAGGCGAAACGGGCTGACGCGGTGTGCCTCGATGAAAAGTGGCGTGTCCACGCGTTCGGCGAGCGCCCGCACCACCGGGTTGAAGCGCTCCAGGTGCCCCACCTGAAGGACCCGCCCGCAGGTGGTGGCGAGCGCGATGAGCTCGCGGGCCTCGGCTACGGTGGCGGTGATGGGCTTTTCGACGAGCACGTTGACGCCCGCCTCCAGCAGTGCCCGGGCGACGGCGAAGTGCTCGCGGGTGGGTACGACCACACTGGCGATACTCACGCCGGCGGGGAGCTCTTCCACGCGGGTGCAGGCAGGCACGCCGAGCTCGGCGGCCACCGTGGCCGCGCGTTCGGGGTCAAGGTCCACCACGGCCGCAAGCTCGACGCCGGGTAATGTGGCGTACTTCTGGGCGTGGAAGCGCCCCAGGTAGCCGACTCCCACCACGGCCGCCCGCAGCCCGGTCACCGTGCCACCCCGCGGTGCGAGTCCGTCACGAAGGCGATGAGATCGGCCACGGCGGGCCATTCGGTCAGTCCTTCCCCGCGCAGCCCAGCGGCCGCCTCGGTGAACCGTTCCCCGGAGCGGAAGAGCCGACGGTAGGCGCGTTTGAGCGCGCGCAGGACCTCCGGCGGGAAGTCGTGGCGTTCGAGTCCACGGCGGTTGAGGCCGTAAAGGCGGGCGTGGTTGCCGGCGGCGAGCAGGAACGGCGGGATGTCCTGCACCACGATGCTGCCACCGCCGATCATGGCGTGCCGGCCGATACGCACGAACTGGTGTACCGCCGTGAGCCCGGCGATGTTGGCGTGGTCGCCGACGGTGACATGACCGGCCAGAGTGGCGCAGTTGGCGAGAATCACCCCGTCGCCCACCCGGCAATCGTGGGCGATGTGGCTCGCGACCATGTACAGGCCGCCGTCGCCGACGCGGGTGCACCCGGTATCTTTCGGCGAACCCCGGTGGATGGTGACGAACTCGCGGATGACGTTGCCGGCGCCGATCTCCAGCCGTGTCGGCTCGCCGCGGTAGCCGAGATCCTGGGGGGCGTCGCCGATACAGGCGTGGGCGTGGATGTGGTTGTCCGGCCCAATCCGGGTGGGGCCGAGAATGACCGCGTGGGCGCCGACGCGGTTGCCCGTCGCGATCTCGACATCAGCCCCGATGACCGCGAAGGCGCCTACCTCGACGTCGTCGTCGAGGTGCGCACGCGTATCCACGCTGGCGCTCGGGTGGATCATCGGCCTTTACCGTTGCCTGAGCGTTGCGCCCCCGCCGGGGCAATACCATCGAGTCTGGTACATGGACGCCGCCGGGGCGAGCGTCGGGGTGTGGTCACCGGCGGCCGGATCTGATATTTCGGCGAATCAATGGATTGGGGGCTGTCGTGCGGGAGGGACGCCGGTGTCGGTACGCGGTGGCCGGGGCGGTACTGCCGCCCCGGCCGTCTCTCAGCCCAGGATCTCGGGCAGGAACAGCGAGATTTCAGGGATGTAGGTGATCATCAGCAGGAATATCAGCAACAGGCCCAGCCACGGCAATGCCGCGCTCATCGCCCAGCCGAGACTTCGGTTGGTGATACCGGCGGTGACGAACAGGTTGAGCCCCACCGGCGGTGTGATCATGCCGATTTCCATGTTCACCACCATGATGACGCCCAGATGGATCGGATCGATGCCGAGTTGCATGGCGATGGGAAAGAGGATGGGCGCCATGATCAGCAGGATCGCTGAGGGTTCCATGAAGTTGCCGGCGACCAGCAGCAGAATGTTCACCACGATCAGAAAGCCCCAGGCCGGCAGGCCCCATTCGACGATCGTCTGCGCGATGCTGTGGGGAATCCGCTCAGTGGTGAGCACATGGGCGAAGAGCATCGCGTTGGCGATGATGAACAGCAGCATGATGCTGGTCTTCGCCGCATCGAGCACGGTCTCGCGCATGTCCGGGTGCCACGCACTACGCGGGATGGCGATCACCATCTGAACGGCGTTGCGGAGTACCGCCACGCCGGTCGCCTCGTCCTTCTGGCGCCATGGCGTGTGCTTCAGTGGCCCGATATCGCGATAGACCAGCGCAGCGATCAGAAACGCATAAACCGCCGAGACCGCGGCCGCCTCGGTGGGGCTCGCCACGCCGCCGTAAATCGCGCCGAGCACGATGACGATCAGCATCAGCCCGCCGGAGGCACGCGCCGCCGATGCGAACAGCGGCCCGACCCCGGGGAAGGGCAGGCGGGGCATGTCCTTGATGCGCGCGGTGATGTAGATCGCGAGCATGAGGATGGCGCCCATCATCACGCCGGGAATGAGGCCGGCCATGAACATCTTCGCGGCCGAGGTCTGGGTGGCCGCGGAGTAGACCAGCATCACGATGGACGGCGGTATGAGGATGCCCAGTGTGCCGGCATTGGCGATGGCACCGGCGGCGAATTTCTCCGGGTAGCCGGCGCGCGCCATGCCGGCGATCACCAGGCTGCCGATGGCCGCCACCGTGGCCGGCGAGCTGCCCGATACCGCGGCGAAGAGCATGCACGCGAGTACCGAGGCCATGGCGAGGCCGCCCTTGATGTGGCCCACGCAGTTGTTGGCGAAATTGATGAGCCGCTCGGCCACGCCCCCGGTGGAGAGGAATGCCGAGGAGAGAATGAAGAACGGGATCGCGAGCAGCGTGTAGTGATCCGAGGCGGAGGAGAAGAACTTCAGCGCGATCGACGACAGCGAGTCGTTGGAGAACAGCAGGATCGTGACGATGCTCGACAGCCCCAGCGACAGCGCCACCGGGATGCCGATGAGCATCGCCGCGAACAGCAGGATGAACAGGAATGCCGTGGTCACGAGCGGGCCTCCTCGCGATCGCCATGGGCGCCGAGCTTCTCGACGGATTCGGCGGCCTCGTTGGCGAAGGGAAAGCCATCGGCGTGGCCGCGCGCTATCCGTACCAGCAAAGCTGCCAGGCGCAGAGTGATCATCGCGAAGCCGATGAACATGATGCTGTGGGCGAGCCAGGTGGGTACCGGCAGGTCTTCCATTGGCAGCCCGAGCTGCCACATCTTGTCCAGGTAGATCCAGGAGCCGTAGAGGAACAGCCCCGCGTAGCCCAGGCATGCGGAGACGGCGACCGCACCGAGCGCGCGCTTCGCCGGCGAGGGCAGGGCGCGCGTGAGCAGGTCCACGCCGATGTGCGTGCCCTCCTTGATGCCGTGGGAGGCGCCGAAGAGCACGAACCAGCCGGCCAGCGTGAGCGAGCCCTCCTCGGCCCAGTGGATGGTGGCACCAAAGCCGAAGCGCATCACCGTTTCCACGAACACCAGCAGGGTCAGAGTCACCAGGAGGAGGGCGATGACGCCCTCCTCCAGGCGATTGAGCAGTCGGATGATGCTCATCGTGGTGTGCTCCGCCTCAGCCCTCGCAGGCCTCGGCCGCGTCGATGAGCTCGCCGCCGATTTCGGGGCGGAACTCGTTCCATACGGGCTTCATCGCCTCGACCCACTGCCCGCGCTGATTGGCGTCGATCTCGATGACCTCGCTCTCGCCGGAGTCGACGACCTTCTGCTTCTGCTCGTTGTTGAGCTCGTTGGCGAGGCTGTTGCCGTACTCCAGCGCCTCGGTCATGGACTCTGCGATGACCTCGCGGGTCTCGGGCTCGAGGCTCCCCCAGAAGTCAGAGGAGGTGACCACCATGTAACCGAGATAGCCGTGGTTGGACTCGGTGATGTAGGGCTGCACCTCGTAGAACTTTTGCGAGTAGATGTTCGACCAGGTGTTCTCCTGCCCGTCGATGGCCTTGGTCTGCAGCAGGGTGAAGACCTCGGAGAAGGGCTTCTTCACGGGCGCGGCATCCACTGCCTCGAACTGTGCGGCGAGCACATCGGAGGACATGATGCGGAACTTCTTGTCGGCCGCGTCGTCCGGGGTGCGCAGGGGGTCGCTCGCGGAGAGCTGCTTCATGCCGTTGTGCTGGTAGCCCAGCCCGACGATGCCCTTGTCCTTCATGTGGGTGAGCAGATCCTGGCCGTGCTCGCCGTTCTGGAAGCAGGTCACCGCCTTGATGTTCTCGAACAGGAACGGCAGGTCGAAGACCTGGAGCTTGTCGGTATAGCGGGAGAACTTCGACAGCGCCGGCGCGGCCATCTGCACGTCGCCGAGCTGCATGGCCTGGAGGACCTTGTTGTCGTTGTAGAGCTGGGAGTTCGGGTAGACCTCGACCTGCACCTTGTCGCCGATGCGTTCCTCGACGAGCTTTTCGAAGCGCTGGGCCATCTCGCCCTTGGGCGTGTTCTCCGCGACCACGTGGGAGAACTTCAGGGTCACGGGGGCTGCGAAGGCGGAAGCGGACGTGACCGCCAGGGCGGCGCTGATGGCGAGAGCGGAAAGTCGCATGGAATGCTCCTCCGGTCGTTTAGTCGTTGGAATCCATCTGTGACCGGGCCGCACATGCCCGGTGCCGTCATGGAAAGCAGAGAGCGTGCCAGCTCCATTGCAGTCGTCGCGCAGAAGCCGCTCCATGGCCTTCGATATTGCCGCGGACGTCTTGTATGACGCCGTTGTGGGACGAATGCGGCAGCCGGGCACCGAAATGCGCCCGCGGTCATGATCGGAAGGCGTGCACGTGACCAGATCGGAGCGCGGTCGGCGGAATTCCGCACACCCGATCCGGTTGCGGTGGCGGAAAATCACACAATCCGCCCTGGCGTACCGCTGCGTATCCGGATGACGGGCTGCAGTTGCTCGCCGACACGCTATGCTCAACGGTAGACGTCGGGATCGGCTACAGGGGACAGGATCATGAGGCGTTACCGCTATGAATCCCAGCGCACGCTGATCGCTCTGATCGCGTTGGCGCTCCTCGCTGTCAGCTTCACCGCCCCGGCGGCACGGGCGGGCATGATCACTACCCGGACACTCGCCGCCGAGCAGGCCGGCGAGGCGGCGCGGGAGCGTTTGCAGACGATGATCGAGCGTGAGGACGTGCAGGAACGGCTGGTGGCGCTGGGCGTCGATCCGGTGGCCGCCGAGGCGCGAGTCGCCGCCCTGACGGATGCGGAGGCCGAGCAGCTCGCCGCGCGCATGGATGAGCTGCCCGCCGGCGGTGCCGATATCGTCGGCGCGGCGGTGTTCATTTTCGTCGTCCTGCTCGTCACCGACATTCTCGGGTTCACGGATGTCTTCCCGTTCGTGACCAGTACGGCGCGTTGATGCGTCTGCGCGTGCCGGGGGGCTGGCGCGCGCCCGTACTGCTCGCTATCGCGTTGCTCGCCGGCTGCACCAGCCTGCCGCGGGAGCGGGTGGCGCTGCCGGAGCGAGCGACCGCGCCGGAGCTCTCCGCCGTGCCGTTCTTCCCGGATACGGCGTACTACTGCGGCCCGGCCGCACTGGCCACTACCCTTGGTTGGAGCGGCCGTTCCACCACGCCTGAGGCTCTGGCGGAGCGGATGTACGTTCCCGGCCTCGAAGGCACCCTGCAGGCGGAGCTCCTGGCCGCTGCCCGGCGTGCCGAACGCCTCGCCTACGTGATTCCCGGGCGGCTCACGGCCGTGGCCGACGAGCTGGCGCAGGGCGAACCGGTTATCGTGCTGCAGAACCTCGCGCTGGGCTGGTGGCCACGCTGGCACTATGCGGTGGTAGTAGCGGTCGATGCCGACGCGGGAGAGATCGTGCTGCGCTCCGGGGAGCGCCGTCGTCACCGCGTGGCGGCGGAGACTTTCGCGCGTACCTGGGCGCGCGGCGGGTACTGGGCGGCCGTGACGCCGGCGCCGGGCAGGTTGCCGGCGACGGCCACGCCGCGGCCGCTGTTCCGGGCGCTCGCCGACCTCGAAGCCACCGCCTCGCCCGACGCCGCGCTCGCGTACTGGCGCGCTGCTGTCGGGCGCTGGCCCGACAGCGGTCTTCTTGCCCTCGGGTACGCCAACGCGCTCCATTTCACCGGTCACAGCGAGGCCGCGCGCACGGCGCTTGCGGCTGCCGCCGCCCGTGCCGGCGATCACCGCGCCGAGGTGCTCAACAACCTGGCAATGCTGCAGGCTGAGCTCGGCGACCTCGATCAGGCGGAGGCGACGGCGCGCTCGGCGCTCCGGGCCGCCGGCGATGAGCGCCGGCGTTACGCGCGGACGCTGGCCGAGATACGTTGCCGGCGCGCTCCCGCAAGCTGCCCGCGGTAGCGGTATTCCCCCCGACAGTGGCCCGTCGCCGGGCGGCGTTGCGCTGCGCGAGCACTCGCTCGCTTTTTCGGAAGGCGCGACGAACGGCACTTAAACTCAGCCGCCGTCCCGCCGTTAGCCTTCATAGACGCGCTCTGAACGATTGGTCGGGACGCACTGGTGAACGGAGACGGGGGAAGCTGGGACAATGGCCAATGTATCGAACCCTTCGATAGCGGCGACCCAGGCGAGCGGCGATGGGACGCAGTCGCTGACGGGATCCATCCGCTTCCGGTTCAACGTGATTACGGCGGTGCTGCTCGTCGCACTGCTCGCCGGGTTCGCCTGGTACAACCAAAAAGCGACCGAGTCGGCCCTGGAAGGGCAGCTACGCGAGCAGGTGAGCGCGGTGACCCAGCGGCTGCAAAGCAGCCTTCCCGCTACCCTGTGGAACTTCGAGACCGACCAGGCCAAGAAGCTGGCCGCGGCGGAAACCGCCTCGGACATGATCGCCGCGGTCTATGTGCGCAACGGTGAGGGTGAGCTCGTCACCGGCCAGGTGACCGGCGACGATGGCGGGCCCCAAGCGGTGGATGAGCCCCGCGATCACACCGGCGCCCTGACCGAGCAGGTGCCGCTGACCCATGACAGCGGCGATGGTGGGAAACCCGTCGGCGAGTTGGAGGTGGTCGCAGACCGGTCGACCATTCGCGAGATGCAGCAGGCGAGCCTGGTGCGCGAGTTCGCCCAGACGCTATTGCTGGTGGTGGTACTGTCGGTTGCCCTCAACCTGCTGCTCGGCCGCCTGGTACTGCGCCCGCTGCGGCGTGTCACGCTTGCCCTGGAGAACATCGCCAGCGGCGACGGGGATCTCACCAAGCGTCTGCCCGTTTCCGGGCGCGGCGAGATGAGCCATCTGGCGGAGCGGTTCAACGCGTTCGTCGACAAGATCCACGACGCCATGTGCCACGTCACCGAATCCACCCAACAGCTCGCCTCTGCCTCCGAGGAGCTCACGCGGGTGGCCTCGGAGACGCAGTCCGGCATCCAGCGCCAGACCGACGACACCGAGCAGATCGCTTCGGCCATCAACGAGATGACCGCGACGGTGCAGGAGATATCACGCAGCGGCTCGGAGGCCGAAGCGGCCGCGTCGCAGACCGACCGGGAGGCCCAGAACGGCGGCGCGGTGGTGCGCGAGACGATTCATTCCATCGAGACCCTGGCCTCGGAGATCGAGGCCAGCGAGGCCGCCGTGGACCACCTCGCAGCGCGGACCCGCGAGATCGAAACCGTGCTCGACGTGATCCGCGAGGTTACCGAGCAGACCAACCTGCTGGCGCTCAACGCCGCCATCGAAGCGGCCCGTGCCGGCGAACAGGGGCGTGGCTTCGCGGTGGTGGCCGAGGAGGTGCGTGCGTTGGCGCGGCGTTCGGGGGAATCGGCCGAGCAGATTCGGGAGATGATCGAAAAGCTCGTGGCCGACACCCAGAGTGCCGTGGAGCGGATGCACAAGAGCCGGGAGCACTCCGATGCGACGAAGGCCCGCACCGCGCAGGCCGACGAGGCGCTGCAGGGCATCCAGCAATCGGCCTCGCGGATTCACGACCAGGTCACCCAGATCGCGACCGCCGCGGAGGAGCAAAGCCAGGTCGCCGACGAGATCAACCGCAATATCAACGGCATCGCCGAGGTCGCCACGCACAGCCGCGACAGCATGGCGCAGACGGAGACCTCCAGCGCCGAGCTCGCACGGCTGGGCGAGCGGCTGCGCACACTCGTCAATCAATTCAGGGTCAACGAATCGGACTAATGCGATCACGGGTCATGCCACGTGGCATGACCCGTGATCGCATTAGTAAGACTTTCCGAGCCACCCAAGCGTATCCACGAGAGGAGGGGCTATGCGCGTCATCAAACGGATACTCGTCTCACTCGCCGCTGCCGCTGCATTGTGGGGCAGCTCGCTGGCCGCCGCCGGGCTCGGTGACCTGCGCATCATGACCGAGCAGTACCCGCCGTATAACTTCGAGCAGAACGGGGAGCTGCGGGGAATCGCCGTCGAGCTGCTGCTCGCGGCCGCCGATGCGGCCGGGCAGCCCCTGCGCAAGAGTGACATCGATGTGCTTCCGTGGGCGCGCGGCTATCGCACCGTGCAGAAGAAGCCCGAGACCATGCTGTTCTCCATGACCCGTACCGAAGAGCGCGACCCGCTGTTCAAGTGGGTGGGCCC
The DNA here is from genome assembly GCF_051195215.1 of Arhodomonas sp. AD133. Lineage (NCBI taxonomy): Bacteria > Pseudomonadati > Pseudomonadota > Gammaproteobacteria > Chromatiales > Ectothiorhodospiraceae > Arhodomonas > Arhodomonas sp. AD133. The sequence continues at coordinate 37,971 of NZ_JBNAZM010000006.1, forward strand.
CATCGCCGATACCCGTATCGCGCTGGTGGCGAGGAAGGACGCCAACGTGGAGATCGGCTCCGAGGCGGAGATCGCCGATTACCGCATCGCCGTGGTGCGCGACGACATCGGCGAGCAGTTACTGCGGGAGGTTGGTGTCGGCGATTCGAGCCTGGATATCAGCGTCGACCCGGAAAGCGCCATGAAGAAGCTCAAGGCGGGCCGTGTCGACCTCTGGGCCTATGAGGAAAACGTCGCCAAGTGGCTCATCAACCAGTCCGGCGATGACTTCGCCAACTACGAGGCGGTGCACGTGCTGAGCGAGAGTCAGCTTTACTATGCGTTTCACAAGGATACGCCGAAGTCGGTGATCGAGGGATTCCGCGACGCGCTGGATTCGGTGCCGGCGGACAAGGTCGAGGCGATCAAGTCGCACTACTGAGGTCCCGCGTGCACACGGCCCGGACAGTGGTATCGGGCCGGAGCCCGGGGCGCAGCGGTGACGCTGCGCCCCGGGCATTTCAGGACACCAGCTCGGTGCGAACCCGGACCTCGGCGTGCAATGTGCGGTGCACCGGGCATTTGTCGGCGATCTCGAGGAGCTTGCCGCGTTGCTCGTCGCTGAGCTCGCCATGGAGGACCACGCGCCGGGCGATCTCATCGAGCCTGCCTTCGCGGGTCTCACATTCCTCGCAGTCACTCGCGTGGATCTTGGTGTGGTCGAGCAGCACCTGCACGCGTTCCAGTGCCAGACCCTTGCGCTCGGCGTACAGGCGCAGCGTCATCGCTGTACACGCGCCCAGGCCTGCGAGCAGGTAATCGTAAGGGGAGGGGCCCGTATCCGTTCCGCCGGCGGATTCCGGTTCGTCGGCGAGCAGCTCGTGGCCGCCGGCGCGCACGCGCTGCTGGAAACGGCCCGCCCCCGTTTCCTCCACCAGTACCTGCGCGTCGGCGCCGGCGTTCGCTCGTGGCCGTGTCTCGGGCAGGTAGCGTGCCGCCCAGGCGGCGAGCACCGTCGCTGCGTACTCCGCATCCGCCGGGCGCGAGAGCAGGTGATCGGTGTCGTCCAGCGATACGAAGCTTTTCGGGTGGCGGGCATGCTCGAAGATCTGCCGGGCATTGTCCACGCCGACGATGGCGTCCCGGGGCGAATGCATCACCAGCAGCGGGTGGGCGAGCTCGCGCAGGCGCGCGGACTGGTCCTGTCCGCGGGCGTCCTCCACGAATGAACGGCTGATCCGGAAGGACCGCCCCGCCAGGCTGACGGTCGCCTCGCCTTCGGTCTCGATGGTCTCGAGGTGATCGCCGAGGTGCGCGAGGACGTGCTCGGCTTCGAACGGGGCGCCGATCACGGCAACCGCCGCGGTTTCGGGAATCCGCGACGCCGCCGCGAGCACGGCGGCACCGCCGAGACTGTGGCCGATGAGCAGGGACACTGGCCGCCCGGTCTCGCGCATGAAGTCGGCGGCGGCCACCAGGTCGTCGATGTTCGAGCTGAATCCGGCGTTGGCGAACTCGCCTTCGCTGCCGCCGAGGCCCGTGAAATCGAAGCGCAGGGTGGCAATACCCTGTGCCGCGAGCGCAGCGGCGATGCGCCCCGCCGCGCGGATGTCCTTGCCGCAGGTGAAACAGTGCGCAAACAATGCCCAGGCCCGCGGCGTGCCTGCGGGCAGATCGAGGCGCGCGGCCAGGCGCTGGCCGTCGGTACCGGTGAAATCGAGGCGTTGACTGGCCATGATCGCGTCTCCCTGTGGCTTGCGTCGAAAGCGTAGTTGCCCGTCGGCGCCGCCGCCTCCCTTGGCAGGCGAGAGATCCCAAGGGTAGGGTAAGTGCACTGCTTCGGCGGTCGAAGCTGACGCAGGCTAACCAACGCAAGCGAACAAGAATACACAGGGGAGGAGCGGTCACATGCGCTTATTCAAGGGCCTCGCCATCGTGGTGCTGACGGCGTGCGTCTCCACCGCCTTCGCGCAGCAGCGCCTGTCCATCGCCACAGGCGGTACCGGCGGCACTTACTATCCTTACGGGGGCGGTCTCGCCGAGCTCATTGGCGAGCACATCGATGGCTACTCGGCCGTCGCGGAGGTCACCGGCGCTTCCGTCGAGAATATGGGGCTCATCCACAGGGGCGACTCCGACCTCGCCATTGCCCTGGCGGACACGGTCCATGCCGCCTATCGGGGTTCCGGCCCGTTCGAGGGTCGTCAGGTCGCCAAGGTGCGGGCGCTCGCCTCGATCTACCCGAATGCGGTGCAGATCGTCACCCTGGCGGATTCGGGTATCGAGTCCCTGGCGGATCTCGAGGGCAAGCGGGTGTCCGTGGGTGCACCCGGTAGCGGCACGGAAGTCAATGCCCGCACCGTCCTCGAAGCCAACGGTATTACCTACGATCAGTTCGAGCCCCACCGGCTGAACTTCAACGAGACCGCCGACGCGCTGCGTGACGGTGACATCGACGCCGGCATCTGGAGTGTGGGGCCGCCCACTAGCTCTATCATCAACCTGGCGACCACCCGCGATATCCGCCTGGTCGCGCTCACCGACGAGGAAATCGGCAACGCCATCGAGGCCGAGCCGGTTCTGGCCTCCTACACGCTGCGCAAGGGGATCTACGAGGGCGTGGAGGAACCGGTGAAGACTGTCAGCGTCCCCAACGTGCTCACCGTCAACGCCGATATGTCCGAGGATCTCGCCTACCAGATCACCAAGGTGCTCTTCGAGCAGACGCAGGCGCTGATCGACATCCACCCGGCGGCCAACGACACCACCGTGGAATTCAGCCTCAACTCCACGCCCGTTCCGTTCCATCCGGGGGCATTGCGCTACTACGAGGAGACCGGCCAGGAGGTGCCGGAGAAGCTGCGTCCGTGACGGTGCCGCGTTGAGCGTGTCTGCCGCGCGACGCCGCGGATTGCCGGGGCGAGCCGTCATGCTCGCTCTGGCAATCGCCTGGGCGGCGCCCGCCGGCGCACAACCCGCCTTCCTCGAAGCCGTTGCGCGGGGCGATCACGTGCTCGCGGCCTTCCCGCTCGCGCCCGGTGAACGCTGGTGCGTGCTCTGGCACCACTCGGTTCAGGGTTTCGAGGTGCGTGACTGCTACGTCTATCGCGACGACCGCATGGTGCTGGAGCGCAGTCACCAGCCCGACTATGCCGCCGGCCTCGGGCCGGTAGTCGGCCGGGGGCGGCCACGCTCCGATGGCCGCGGCGGGTACTGGATCGAGGATATCGACGAGCCGGTGCCGGGGGACGGTTACATCCTGCGCGTGGGTTCGTCGCGGGTCGATCACCGCATCGCCGCTGGCGGGCGTATCGTCAGTCTGAGTGCCCTGGCGGCCGGCGAGGCGGTGACCATCCGCGTGTACCGGAGCGACGAAACCCGACATGAGGACACGAGCCAACCATGAGCATGACAAGCGAAGAAGTGCCTCTGCCGGGCCAGAAGCCCGGTCTGCAACCCCGGCCCGTGGTGTGGCTGATCACCCTCATCGGGGTGGGGCTGTCGCTCTTCCAGCTCTATACCGCCGGCGTCGAACCGCTGGGGCTGTTCTATCAGCGCAGCATCCACCTCGCGCTGATCATGATGATGGCGTTCCTGATCTTCCCCGTCGGTGGCATCCGTCGTCGCCGTGGCGTCATCGGCTGGATCGTCGACATCGCCTTTTTCGGCGGCGCCGTGCTCTCCGGTTTCTACCTCTGTTACAACCTGGACGCGATCTTCTACCGCGCCGGTTTCTGGAACCAGACGGATATCATTGTCGGCGTCATCGCCACGATCACGTTGCTGGAGGCCTCGCGCCGCGCGGTCGGCCTCGGCATGACGGTCATAGGCTGCATCGCCATCGTCTATGTGCTCGCCGGCCCGCGCGGTGCTCTGCCCTGGTTCTCCGATCTGCTGCCGGGTGTTCTCGGCCATCGCGGCTACGGCATCGACCGTCTCATCGGCCAGCTCTATCTCGGCCAGGAAGGCATCTACGGGCTGCCGCTGGGCGTGGCGGCGACGTATGTATTCATTTTCGTGCTCTTCGGCGCCTTCCTCGAAGTGACCGGCGCCGGTCATTTCTTCATCGATCTCGCCTACGCGGCCACTGGCCGCCAGCGCGGCGGCCCCGCGAAAGCCTCGGTGATCGCCTCGGCGGCCATGGGCTCCATCTCGGGCAGTGCCATCGCCAACGTCGTCACCACCGGCGCGTTCACGATTCCGTTGATGAAGCGCCTCGGCTATCGGCCGGCACAGGCGGCGGGTGTGGAGGCGGCCGCCAGCACCGGCGGGCAGATCATGCCCCCGTTGATGGGTGCGGGCGCGTTCCTGATCGCGGAGTACACCAATGTGCCGTACCTGGAGATCGTGAAGATCAGCATCCTGCCGGCGATCCTGTACTTCACGACGGTGTACCTGTTCGTGCACGTGATCGCCGTCAAGGAGGGCATGCGAGGACTGCCGGCAAGCGAGCTGCCATCCCTCGCCGAGGTGATGAAGCGGGGCTGGCACTTCCTGGTTCCCCTCGCGGTGCTGGTCTACCTGCTGGTGCGTGCCATGTCGCCGACCACCGTGGGCTTCTACGCGATTCTCAGCATCGTGGCCGTCGCCGTGCTGCGCGCGCTCATCACCCTGCTCTTCGCAGAGGACCCGGAACGCCCGCGGCGTTTCGATGCAGGCATGCTCGCCGGTGCCTGTCGCCTGGGTCTCTATCGCCTTGTCCAGGCCCTCGAGGTGGGGGCGCGCAATGCCGTGGCCGTGAGCGTCGCCTGCGCGGTGGCGGGGATCATCGTCGGGGCCGTGGGGCTGACCGGCCTGGGGCTGAAATTCTCGTCGCTGATGGTGGCGTTCTCCGGGGGCAACATCGTGCTGGCCCTGTTGCTGGTGCTGGCGGCGAGCCTGGTGCTGGGCATGGGGCTGCCGGTGACGGCGAGCTACATCGTGCTCATCGTGCTGGTGGGGCCGGCGCTGACCAACGAGTTCGGCATCCCCCTGCTCATCGCGCACCTGGTGGTGTTCTGGTATTCGCAGGATTCCAATGTCACGCCGCCCATCGCCCTGGCCGGCTTCGCGGGCGCAGCGATCGCCGGCTGCCGGCCGATGGATGCCGGCATCCAGGCCTGGAAATTCGCCAAGGGGCTCTACCTCATCCCGCTGTTCATGGTGTTCAACCCGGAGATCATCGTCGGCGGACCGGTACACGTCATCGCCTGGAATGCGATGATCGCGCTGGTGGCGCTGGGCGCGTTCGCCGCCACGCTCGAGGGCTATCTCTTCACCCGCCTCGGCGTGGTGCCGCGATTGCTGCTCGCGTTCTCCATGGTGGCTGTTTTCTACCCCAGCTTCCTGGTGGAGCTGGCGGGATTCGTCACCATTTGCGCGGTACTTGCCATCAACCGCCTGCAGAGTCGAGCGGGTATGGATGACGGGGCTCAGGGGCAGGTGCAGCGGACACCGGAGTCGCCGGGGCCATAGGTTCGCGGCGGCGTGGCCACGCTCGTCGCGGTCAGCCGCCAGGGGCGGCCCGCGGCGAGTGGCCTGCGTTTCGTTCGCGCCCAGGGCGCAGATTCACGGCACAATCGCGGAAGCCATGGCAACCGTCGCAACGAGCCTGCTCGCTTTTGCCGGCGCCGCCATCGCGGAGATCGCCGGCTGTTTCACGTTCTGGATGTGGCTGCGCCTTGGCAGGAGTCCCTGGTGGCTGGTGCCGGGGATGCTGAGCCTGGCGGCGTTCGCCTACCTGCTCACCCTGGTGGGCGTGGATTTTGCCGGGCGCGCTTACGCTGCCTACGGCGGAATTTACATCGTATCCTCGCTGGCGTGGCTGTGGGCGGTGGAGAGTCGGGTGCCGGATCAATGGGACGTCGCCGGAGCGGCGGTCTGCCTGATTGGGGCCGGTATCATCCTGCTCGGCCCCCGGTGACGCCGACGCCGATGCGCGTGGTCTGGACGAGGGATTTCACGGGGTAGCCGGTTGCTGTTGCGCTGGTTCGCGTTTCGCGATCCCGATACGGCCAGTGCCGGACCCGGTGACGGGAGGTGTCCCTGCTTCTGGCCGGTAAAGGCGGACGCGCGTGGCGGCGCGTCCGCCTCGTACCGGCTCACGACCGGGACCACCGGAATGCGGCGATTTCCTCGTTCAACGGCGTGCCGGTGATGTGGTTGGCGTAGTTGCTCAGCGTCTTCAGGCTGATTCCGACCAGCACCTCCAGAACGTTTTCGCGGGTGAATCCGGCGGCCAGGAAGTCCTCGATCGTCGCCTCATCCACCCAACCACGGTCGCGCACGACGCGCTGTGTGAATGTCGCAAGTGCGCCGAGGCGTTCGTCGGGGACGCTGTCGCCGTCGCGGATGGCGTCGACGACGGTTTCCGGCGCGTTGGCCTTGCGTGCGCCTGCGGTATGGGCGGCGACGCAGAACTCGCAGCCGTTCTCCACCGACGCGCTGAGCAGGATGATCTGCTGCTCGGCCGGCGAGAACGATGTCCGCCCCAGGATGTCGGTCAACGCCTGGTAGGCTTCCAGCGCTGCCGGAGACTCGGCGAGCTGCCCGAACAGATTCGGGATGAAGCCCATCCTGGACTGAACGGCTTCCAGGCGCTCGCGTGCCGCCGCCGGGGCGGTGTCCGTGGTGTGCAGCGGAAACGTTGCCATGGCGTTACCTCCCGTTTGGTTGCTGCGGAGGGTCGGCGGGTGTGTCGCTGGTCGCCCCCCTGATCGTCTACCACCAATATGGGGAACGCTCATGGACGATAGTAGATCCAAGAAGTCATGTTTCATGTCAGTTCGTTCAGGCGACGCCGCGCATGGATCTCATCAGTCAGCTCCTCTACACGTTTCATTTGAATGCGAGGGTGTCAGTCCGCGCTCAGTTCTGCGGGCGTTGGAACCTGGATCACGAGACGACGGGCCAGGCGAGTTTCCACCTCGTGGCTTCCGGGCAGTGCTGGCTGCACCGCTACGATGGTGGTGAGCCGATGGCTCTCGGAGCCGGAGACCTGTTGATTCTCCCTCGGGATGCACCGCATGTGCTGAGCGATTCCGCCGTTCGCGGCGATGCGCCGCCGCCCGAGTTTCTACCGTTGGACGACGAGCGAGAGGATGGGGCGGGCGTCGTGTGCGGGCACTTCCGGTTCGAGCAGGGGGGATCGAATCCTTTGCTGGATGCGCTGCCCGACTACCTGCTGATCCACACCTCCACGGCGGTCGGCGGCTCCGCGCTGCGGGGCATCGCGGAATTGCTGGTCGATGAGGCCCGTAGCGGTGCTCCCGGCTTCGAGGCGGTGGTGGACCGACTCTCGGATGCGTTGTTCATCAAGGCGCTACGTTGGTATCTCGACAATAATCGCGATCAGCCGGGCCTGGCTGCGGCCGTGTCCGATCCCGCCATTCATCATGCCTTGCAGCTCATCCACGACAGTCCGCAGACGGCCTGGACCGTGGCGCTGCTGGCGAGGGCGGTTGCAATGTCACGCACCGCCTTCGTGGCGCGATTCGGGGCCTTGATGGGGGAGCCACCCATGACCTACGTGAATCGCTGGCGCATGCTGCTCGCCTATCGCTGGCTTCGGGAAGGGGAAACGGTCGCAGCGGTTGCCGAGCACTGCGGCTATGCAACGGAGGCCGGCTTCAGCAAGGCGTTCACGCGGCACTATGGTCTCGGCCCGGGGGCGGTGAGGCGTGCGCACCGCGCGGCGGTAACCGCCTGACCGGTGTCCGCCGCCCGTGGCATGGTCCGGCACGGCGTCAGGCGGTGAACTGGTCGCGACTGAGGCCGTACTTCTGCATTTTGTCGTAGAGCGTCTTGCGCGGCAGCCCGAGCGTTTCGGTGGTGCGGCTGATGTTACCGTGCTGGGCGCGCAGGGCCTGCTCGATAAGCTCGCGCTCGAAGCGCTCCACCTGTTCGCGCAGCCCCATGCTCGCCGCCTCGTCGTCGCTGGCGTTATCGAGCACACGATCCAGGTCGAACGCGTAATGCTCCCCCAGCAGGACATAGCGCTCGGCGACGTTGCGCAGCTCGCGAACGTTGCCCGGCCATTGGTGGCGCATGAGCGCGGCACGCTGATGTGGGGTGAGTGCCGGCGCTTCGCGCTGGTAACGGTGGCCGGCGACCAGCGCGAAATGCTGGAAGAGCAGGGGGATGTCCTCGCGCCGCTCGCGCAGTGGTGGAATCTCCAGCGCCACGACGTTGAGCCGGTAGTAGAGGTCTTCGCGGAAATTGCCCATCGCCGCCGCCTCCTGCAGGTCCACCTTGGTGGCCGCCACCACGCGCAGGTTCAGGGATATGGTCTGGTTGGAACCGAGCCGCGTGAGGGTGCGTTCCTGGAGGACGCGGAGCAGCTGTACCTGCTGGGCCAGCGGCATGCTCTCGATTTCGTCGAGAAACAGCGTGCCGCCACTGGCGTGCTCGAGCTTGCCAATGCGCCGGCTGCGGGCGCCGGTGAATGCACCGGCCTCATGGCCGAAGAGCTCGGACTCGATGAGCTCCTGGGGCACGGCGCCGCAGTTGACGGCGACGAAATTGCCTTCCCGCCGCGGGCTTTGCTCGTGGAGCGAGCGCGCGACGAGCTCCTTGCCCGTGCCGGTCTCGCCGTGGATGAGCACGTCGGCGTCGGTGTCCGCGATCTGGTGGATCAGTCCGCGCAGCCGGTGTATCACCCGCGTCTGACCGATCAGTCGCGGTCCCGGAGCGCTGTGGGCGGCGAGTGCCTGGCGCAGATGCCGGTTCTCGAGGGTGAGGCGGCGTTTGTCCAGGGCCCGGCGCACGACCTCGGTCAGGCTTTCCGGCGAATACGGTTTCTCGACGAAGTCGTAGGCACCGTCACGCATGGCGCCCACGGCCATCGCGATGTCGCCGTGACCGGTGATGAGAATCACGGGGAGATCGCGATCGATGGTCAGCGCCTCACGCAGGAACGTCAGGCCGTCCATTTGCGGCATCTTGATATCGCAGACCACCACGCCCGGGAATTCCAGGCTCACTGCCTCCAGGGCCGGCTCGGCGCGCTCGTGAGCGTGCACGGTATAGCCGGCCAGCTCCAGGGTCTGGGTAGCCGCCATGCGGATCGCCGACTCGTCGTCGACGAACAGCACCGGTCCTGTCTCGGTCTCATTCATCCCGGCCGTCCTCCGGTTGCGCCGCCGGTAGCGTCAACGTGAATTCCGCGCCGCCGTCACGGTGATTGCTAGCATGCATCGTGCCACCCATTTCCTCGATGATGCGTGCCGAGATCGACAGTCCCAGCCCGAGGCCCTGCCCTGTCTCCTTGGTGGTATAGAAAGCGTCGAAGATGTGGGCGAGGTCCGCGGCGTCGATGCCGGGGCCATTGTCCCGCACGGTTGCGACGAGCCGGGCGTCGTCACGGCGGATGGTGATGTGCAGCTCGGGTTCGGTGGTGTCGGCGAGGGCGTGGACGGCATTGCCCACCAGGTTCACGAATACCTGCTCGAGGCGGACCATGTCGCCGAGGCAGATCAGCGGGGCGCTGTCCCAGTGGCGGAAAACCGCCACCCCGCCGCGGGTGAGCTGGGGCTCCAGCAGTGCCAGCGCGGCGTCCACCACTGCCGGCAGGGACACCGGCGAAGGCGTGCCCGAGCTCTTGCGCGCAAACACCTTGAGCTGGTGGACGATGCGCGCCGTCCGGGCGGTGAGTGCACTGATCTGGCTGAGGTTTTCCTGCGCTTCATTCCGTCGCTCGCGCTCGAGCAGCAGGCGGGCGTTGTCGGCGTAAGCGCGGATGGCGGTGAGCGGTTGGTTGACCTCGTGGTTGATACCCGCGGAGAGCTGACCGATGGCCGCGAGCTTCGCGGCCTGCACGAGCTCGTCGCGGGTGTGGATGAGCTCGGCTTCGGTGCGGCGGTGTTCCTCGATCTCCTGCGTGAGCCGGCGGTTGGCGGCGACCAGGTCTTCGGTGCGCTCGGCGACACGCTGCTCGAGCTCGTCATGGGCCCGGCGCAGGGCCTGCTCGTTCGCCTTGCGCTCGGAGACGTCGTGCATGGTCACCAGGTACCGCCGGCCTTCGGCGAGCTCCATGGGGCTGACGGCGATCTCCACGGGAAATTGTGAGCCATCGCCGCGGCGGGCGGTGACCTCGATGACCGGGTGGGCGGATTCCCGGGTGGCGGTGTCGAGGCTGGCCGCCAGGCGTTCGGCGTCCCCGCGTTCGAACAGCGCCGCCAGGTGCACGCCCTGTACCGACGCTGGCGCCCGCCCGAACAGCGCGGCTGCCGTGGGGTTGAACGAGGCGATGTACCCGTTGTCGGTGAGGGTGACGAGCCCCGCCCGGGTGTTGTCGATCACCGCCCGGACCCGCGCCTCGTTGGCGGCGGCCGCTTCCATGGCGGCGTGCTCGAAACGCATCCGATCGCGCAGGCGCAGCCGGCGTTGAACCACGATGCCCCCGGCCAGCCCCGCCGCGGCGATGATCATCGCCGCGAGCATGACCGAGCGACTGACCTGCTGCGCCACGGGCGCGGTATCGCTGAGGACGTGCACGCGCCAGCCCGCGGCGAACATGGGCATGCCCTGGCGCAGGTAGCTCGTGCCGTCATCCAGGGTGAGCACGGTGGTGTCCTCTGTGACCGACTGGCGGTGCCTGACCACCAGGGGCTTGAGCTCACGATCCGGGTAGCGCCGCGTATCCCGCAAGCGTCCGCGTTGCGCTTCGGTCAGCGGTGCGAGCGTTCGAAAGCGCCACTGAGGCCTGGTGGAGAGAAAGACCACGTCATTCGGGTCGGTGACGATGAACTCGCGATCGCCACCGCCACGCTCGCGTTCCACGACCGTGATCGCTACCTTGACCACGATGACTCCGGCGATGGCTTCATCCACACGTACCGGCGAGGCGAAGTAGTAGCCGCGCTCGTTGGAGGTGATCCCCAGCGCGTAGAAGCGTCCCAGCTCCCCTTGTACGGCCTGCTGGAAGTACGGGCGGAAGCGATAGTTGTCGCCGATGAACGAGTCCATGTCCTCGAAGTTGCTGGCGGCGACCGTCGTGCCTTCGCGGTCGAGGAGATAGATCTCCGCGGCATTGGACGTCTGTGCGGCGAGCTGCAGGTAGCGATTGACCGCCTGCCAGCTCGCGAAGTCGGCCGGTTTGCCGAGCAGGCGTTGCAGTCGGGCATCGTCGGCGAGCAACGCGGGCAGGTATTCGTACTTCTCCAGCTCCCGGCGGACGTTGGCGATATACAGCCGCAGATCGGCGGCGCCGCGCTCGCGCAGGGCATCCAGGGCGGCGTCACGGGCCAGGTGTGCGGTGGCGGCGAGAACGCCCGCGGCGGCTAGCAGCGCGGCCACGGCCACGACGAGCCAGCGCCGGCGTCGATGGGGGCTGGCGGGGTGGGCGAGGGTGGCGGCGTCACGGTTCATGGTGCAGGCGATTGTAACCGTTACCGCCGCCACCACGGTGTCTTGTGCGTGTGATTACCGGGCCGTCTCATGCCGTCCCGAGCTTCATCACCACGACCCCGGCGACCACGAGCGCTATGCCCACCACCTTGAGCGGCGTGAAGACTTCGCCGAACACCAGTGCGCCGACGATGGCGACGCCCACGATGCCCAGGCCTGCCCAGATCGCGTAGACGAATCCGACGGGAAGCTGCTTGAGACTGGCGGCCATCAGCAGAAATGCGATGGCGTAGCCCACCACCACGATGACCGCCGGCAATGGCCGGGTGAAGCCATCGGAGGCCTTCAGCGCGGAGGTGGCCACCACCTCGCTGGCAATCGCCACCGCCAGGTAGAGATAGGGCATCATCATGATCGGTCACCTCCGCTGAGCTCGGTCAACCGTTCGAGTACGAGCCGGCGCTCGGCCTCGCTCACCACGGGTATACCGAACAGGTCGTTCATCCACAGGCCGTCGGCGGCGAGCCGAACGACCAGTGCGTCGTCGACGGGAATGCCGTCCGCGCCGAGAGCGGTTCGCCACTGCGACTGACGTTCGCGCATCGGCGCCAGCAGATGAGGCTCGCCGGCGGTTGCGGCGAGCACGGCAACCGCCAGGCGGTTGTCCGCTTCGGCATTGGCATTGTCCGGCGAGCAGGCCGCCAGGTAGCCACGCGTCCAGCTTCCGGGCGCCGTGTCGTTCTCCCGGTGTGCGTCGATGTCGCGCTCGGTCACGGTGATGAGCTTCTCCACCATCGCCGCGAGCAGCGCCTCCTTGGACGGGAAGTGGTAGATGAGCCCGCCCTTGCTCAGGCCGGCCGTCTCGGCGACAGCGTCCAGCGTCAGCCGCGCGATCCCTCGGTGCTGGACGATGTCCGCGGCTGCCCGGAGTATGCGTTCGCGTGTCGTTTCGCTCATGGGAAGGAACTGTACCGACTGGTCGGTTAAGTTTCAAGGCCCGCCCATCCGAATACCGTGATGGTTGCCCCCGGCCCGCCAGGCCGCCGGTCATCGGCGGCTACCGGCGCTGAGGGTCTATTGGTGTGGGCGTGTCGTGTGGAAGTGGCGGGTTAGGGAGGCAACGCTCAGGCCGTGCGGAAACGGCCCATGACTCCCTCGAGCTCGCTGGCAAGTCGTGCGAGCTCATCGCTGGCGGCGGCCACCTGGTTGGCGCCGGCCGCGGTGTGACCGGAGGTCTCACGGATCTCGGTGACGTTACGGTCGATTTCCTCGATGGTGGAGGTCTGCTCCTCGGCAGCCGCGGCGATCCGGTTGCTCATGTCGCTGATCGCCCGGATGCGGTCGGTCAGGGCTTCGAGCTGCTCGCTGCAGCCACGCGCCATGGTCACCGTCTCGCCGCTTTGCCGGCGGCCGGCCTCCGTGAGCTCGGCGGATTCGCGCGCACCGTTTTGCACGCGCTCGATGATGCTGCGGATTTCGGTGGTGGAGTCCTGGGTGCGCGTGGCGAGCGTGCGCACCTCCTCGGCGACCACCGCGAATCCGCGGCCGTGCTCGCCGGCCCGTGCCGCCTCGATGGCGGCATTGAGGGCGAGCAGGTTGGTCTGCTCGGCCACGTCGTTGATGACGTCGAGCACGGTGCCGATCTGGTCGGCATCCGCCGTGAGTCTGCCGATGCCTTCGCCGGTGCTCTCCATCTGCGCGGCCAGTTGCTCCACGGTGGTGACCGTACGCGCCATGGTCGCGGCCATATCGTTCGCCTCATCGTTGGCGGCGCCGGCGGTCTCGGCCGTCTCGCCGACGTTTCGGGCGACCTCCTGGGTCGTGGCCGTCATTTCGTTGGTGGCGGTGCTCACCTGATCGGTAGCCATGTGCTGAGTGTCCACGTTGGACTGTGCCTCGCGGCTCGTCGTGGAGAGCTCTTCCGCCGACGCCGAGACCTGGCGTGTCGTATCGGCTGCGCGACCGATCGTGTCGTTGAGCATGTCGAGGAATTCGTCGATGCGGTCCGAAAGCCGCCCGATTTCATCGCCCGCGGGGTTGGCGAGTCGCAGGGTGAGATCGCCGTCGCCGCTGCAGAGGTTCTCGACACGTTCCGACATCTGCCGCAACGGGCGCAGCACGATACCCGGCACCCTGATCAGGACGAATGCGCAGACGATGAGCCCGAGCGCCAATGCCGCCAGCAGGTTCCAGCGGTTGGACGCCGCGTCGCCGGCTACCTTTTCGGCGACTCCGGCGGACAGTGTGCCGACCCGCTCGGTCATCCGGTCGAGGTGATTGCGCGCCTTGTCGAATGCCGCCTTGCCGTCACCCAGCGCCAGTGCGAGCGCCGCGTCAGTGCGACCGGCATCGGCCAGGCGCCGGACCTCGGTGCCGATCTCCTCCCAGCGCGTGACATCCGTGGCGAACGTCTTCGCCATCTTCGTGGTTTCAGCACGGCCTAGCGCCGCAGCGGATCGCTTCACACGCTCGCGTGCCTGTGCCAGGTTCTCGGCGTAGGTGTCGCGCTGCTCGCGCCGCGCCGCGGCGGAATCCGCGAGCACGCCACGCATTTGCGCGATCATCGACTGGTGCAGATCCCGGTCGGCTTCCAGCACCAGCGAGCTGCCGGGCATGAGTGCATCGGAGAAAGTCCGGGCGTCGCCGGTCATCTCCGATAGCAGCATCATCGAGAAACCGACCACCGCTGCCAGAATGACCGTCAACACGGCGACCGGCGCCGCGAGTTTCCAGCGAAACGACAGATCCCGCCACCAATTCGACATCTTGTTGCCCCCCGACGCGCGTAGTTCGAACTTTTGCTTATTGTTTTTTTGGCCTTGCTTATCAATGTATCGTCCGATGCCTCTCGATCTTGAGACGGCGATGCATCTGCGGCGCCGGCGGCACACCGATTGCCCGGCTTCTGGAACACGTACACCCGGACTATAGTCGACACAGAGGCGCAGGCGCCGTGCCTGTCGCGCGGCGGAAGCCAGCCACGCCGTTGGGGAGTGTGCCCATGACCTATCACCGCCCCCGTACCTGGTTGCGAACCCATGAAGTGCACAATCAGCCGGCGCCCATGGATGATTACGACGCCTGGACCACGGATCGCCCCCTGCGCGAGGCGGTCATGCGCAGCGCGCCCGATTGGGTGCCGGGCTGGCTGCGGGCGTTGGGCTCGGAGACCGGGCGCGTCTACTGGTTCGAGCAGGCGGCGCTGGCGAACCGGTATCCGCCGGAGCTGGAGACCTTCGATGCCGGCGGACGGCGCATCGACGAGGTGCGCTATCATCCGACGTATCATGCGCTCATGGCGCTCGCCATCGGCCACGACCTCCATGGCGTGGCGTGGCGTCAGGCAGGCGCAGGCGGGCATGTCGCGCACGTCGCCGGCATGTATCTGTTCACCCAGCCGGAGCAGGGCGTGTGCTGCCCCGTCACCATGACGCATGCGGTGGTGCCGGCACTGCGGTGCGAGCCCGCGCTGGCGGAGGACTGGCTGCCGCGGGTGTTGAGCACTGCCTACGACGCCCGCGCGCTGCCCGCCGGAGACAAGTCCGGCGTGACGTTCGGCATGGCCATGACCGAGAAGCAGGGCGGTTCGGACGTGCGGGCGATCACCACGCGCGCCCGGCCCGCCGACGGCGCCGGCGAATACGTGCTCACCGGACACAAGTGGTTCTGCTCCGCGCCCATGTCCGATGCGTTCCTGACCCTCGCCCAGCTCGACGAGGGCCTCACGTGTTTCCTCGTGCCCCGCTGGCGGCCTGACGGCAGCCGCAACCCGCTGTATCTGCAGCGTCTCAAGGACAAGTGCGGTAACCGCAGCAACGCCTCCGCGGAGATCGAGTTCGACGAGACGTGGGCGCAGCGCGTGGGCGAGCCCGGGCGCGGTGTTCGCACGATCCTGGAAATGGTGCAGCAGACACGCCTCGATGCCGCCACCGCGCCGGTGGGGATGATGCGTCAGGCGCTGGTGCGGGCGTGGCACCACTGCCGCGGACGGCGTGCGTTCGGCGCCGCGCTCGTGGACCAGCCGCTCATGCAGCAGGTGCTCGCCGATCTCGCCGTCGAGCTCGAGGCGGCGACTGCCCTTGTCATGCGCGTGGCCGAAAGCATGGACGGTGCTCACGCCGACGAGCAGGAGCGTCTGCTGGCCCGTATCGCCACGGCGGTGGCCAAGTACTGGACCAACAAACGAGCCCCTGTGGCGATCTACGAGGCCATGGAGTGTCTCGGCGGTAACGGCTACGTCGAGACCTCCATACTGCCGCGACTCTATCGCGAGGCGCCGGTGAACAGTATCTGGGAGGGCTCGGGCAACGTGATCTGCCTGGACGTTCTGCGTGCGATCGAGCGCGAGCCGGAGACCGTGCCCGCGCTCCTGCGCGAAGCGGAGCGCGGTCGTGGCGCGGATGCCCGGCTGGATGCCGCGCTCGATGCGCTGCGTCGGGCGGTGACCGAGGAGGCGGACGCGCAGTTGCGGGCGCGTTCGCTGACGGAGCTCATGGCGCTGACGCTCCAGGGGAGCTTGCTCGTGCGTCACGGCGCTTCGGCGGTGGCCGAGGCCTTCTGCGCCACACGTCTCGGGGGCGAAGGCGGTGCCACGTTCGGCACCCTGCCGGTGGCCGCGGACCGGGCGGCGATTCTCGAACGAATCTGGCCGGCCTGAACCCGGTGTGAGAGGCTGCGGCCGGAACGGCGCCGGCCGCAGTGGACGCTATTTGGTGACGACCCGGTAGATGGCGAGCAGAATGATCGCACCGATCAACGCGATGACGATGCTACCCACGTTGAAGCCGGTAAATGTGCCGATGCCTAGGAAGGAGGCGACCGCCCCGCCGACGAAGGCGCCGGCGATGCCGAGCAGAATGGTCACGATGATGCCGCCCGGGTCCTGGCCGGGCATGATGAACTTGGCCAATGCGCCAACGATGAGTCCGAGAACGATCCACGATATGAATCCCATGGCGTGTCCCTCCTGATGGTATTGGTTTGCGGCCCTCTCCCCGAACATAGACGTTCTGGAGGCGTACGCAGGTTTTCAATGCAACGGGAAATGTCGGTCTGACGATGCCCCGACGCCACATCGTTGTATCGCTGTTGATTACCGCACTGAGCCTGGCGCTGGTCGCATGCGAGCGCGCGCCGTCGCTGTCGCGCCTCGACGCCGACGCCCGCGTGCTGGCGTTCGGTGACAGCCTCACCCGCGGCACGGGGGCACCGTCGCAGGCCGCGTACCCCGGCGTGCTCGCCGAGCGAACGGGGCTCGAGGTGGTCAACGCCGGCGTGCCGGGGGAACTCTCCGGGGAGGGCAGGCGCCGGCTACCCCGCGTCCTGGAAGAAGTGCGCCCCGATCTGATGATCCTCTGCCACGGCGGTAACGATATACTGCGCAACCGTACTGACGGCGTGGCCGACAACCTCCGGGCCATGATCGAAGTGGCCCGCGATCGTGGCGTGGAGGTCGTGCTGGTCGGCGTGCCGCGGTTCGGACTGGGCCTGAGCATGGCTCCATGGTACGAGGAGGTGGCCGAGGCCGAAGGTGTGCCGCTGGTCGCCGGGGCGCTCTCCGATATCCTTACGGAGGCCGCGCTCAGGTCCGACCGTGTCCATCCGAATGCCCGGGGCTATGCGCGCCTCGCCCGGGCGGTGCACGAAACGCTCGTCGCGGCGGGGCGTTGCCGGAGTAAGGTGTCATGCATCCCGGTTTGGAACCGCCAGGCGGTGACGCATGACAATACCTCTGAGAAGATTAGTATCGGGTGCGCCCGGGTCGACTACAGTGTCAGGGACCATGCGACCCGCTCGCGATGTGCCGATGCGACAGCAAGCGCTCGGCGACATCGGTACGTGCCAGAATGGCATTATGGGGCGTGACAGTACGGTTGTGTTGGCGTGTCCCAGCGCACACGCCGGCGCGAACGCGCCTTGACCCCGGACGGCTCTGGCGCTCTGACACATGGCAATACCTCTGAGAAGATTTGGTAATCGGTTTGCCGTGCGGCTCGCCGACGGAGCGCAAGCGGGGGTGGCTGTGAGCACGGGATCGTCGGGAGGTCGGCAATGGTCACTGCAGCGACGACGTCACCCAAGCGGTTCATACTGGCATTCGTGGCGGGCTTTCTCGCGACCCTCGTTTTTCACCAGCTCGCCCTGGCCGCGCTATGGGCGGTGGCGTTGGCGCCGGTGGCCCCGTATTCCCTGGCGGCGACCGCGCCATTCGGCGTGCCGGCCGTCTTCTCCCTCGCTTTCTGGGGAGGCGTCTGGGGGATCGTCTATGCGCTTGTCGACCGGTGGTTTCCCTACGGCGGTGGTTACTGGCTGGCGGCGTTCCTGTTCGGGGGCGTTTTCCCGACGCTGGTCGCGTTGCTGCTCGTCGCGCCACTGAAGGGCGCAGCGTTCGCCGTTGGCTGGAATCCGCAGGTCTGGCTGATGGCACTGCTGATCAACGGTGCCTGGGGGGTCGGCACGGGCGTGTTCTTGCGCTGGTTCTCGGGCATGCATCGGCTGGCGAGTTGACCGTCGGCGCCGGTTGCGGCATCCAGCCGGTGCCAACTGCCCGAGGCGCGTGCCCAAGGCAGGTATGAGTCTCCATTCCGAGCGGCGAAGGAGGGCCGATGGCGGAGAAACCCATCAATCTCGCACTGCAGGGCGGCGGTTCCCACGGGGCGTTCACCTGGGGCGTGCTCGATCGCCTGCTCGAAGAGCCGGGATTCGAGATCGAGGGCATCAGCGGCACCAGCGCCGGTGCGATCAACGCGGCAGTGCTCGCCGACGGATACGAGAAGGGCGGTGCCGAGGGAGCCCGCGAGGCGCTGGGCGTGTTCTGGCGCCGCATCGCCGACCACGCTGCGTTCAGCCCCTTTCGCGACGACTGGTGGAGTGTCAAGGCATTCGGACCGTCGCCCGCCGCCGTGTGGATGGACTGGATGCTGCGCTGGCTCTCGCCCTATCAGTTCAACCCACTGGACTACAACCCGTTGCGCCAGGTGCTCGCGGATTCCATCGATTTCGAGACCCTGCGATGCTGCCGGTCGATGCAGTTGTTCATCTCCGCGACCAACGTGCGCACCAACCGTCTGCACATTTTCACCGCTGACCGGCTGTCGCCGGACGTGCTGCTAGCCTCGGCGTGCCTGCCGCAGTTCTACCAGGCGGTCGCCATAGGCGACGAATACTTCTGGGACGGTGGCTATATGGGCAACCCGGTCCTGGAACCGCTGGTGAGCCACTGCCAGTCCCGGGACATCCTGATCGTGCAGGTCAATCCCAAGCGTCGCGAAACCGTGCCGACGAATTCCCGGGACATCGACGACCGCATCAACGAGATCACGTTCAACGCCAGCCTGATGCGCGAGATCCGCAGCATCGCGCATGTGACCCGCATGCTCGACGATATGGGCATTACCGGTCACGACTACGAGAAGGCCTACTTCCACATGATCGACGGCGAGGACTACCTGAGCGGGTTGAGTGCGGTCAGCAAACTCAACGCCGAGTGGACGTTCGTGAACCGACTCTTCGAATGGGGCCGTGAACGCGCCGGCCAGTGGCTGGAGACCCACGGCGGGCAGATCGGTCACGGGAGTACCCTGGATCTCGACAACTGGGCGCCACCGTATGATTAGGGCTGACGCATGACGATAACTTTGAGAAGCTTGGTAAGCCGCGCGATTCCACGGACTGGACGATAGGGGAAGGGAGTATGCTTTCGTTGACCCGTAGATATGGTGAAGCGCTCGTTATCGGCGAGGATATCCGGTTAGAGATCCTGCCTGCCGGTGGCATGGCCGTGAAGTTGAGGGTTGACGCCCCGAAGGCTGTTCCCGTCGTTCGCGAAGAGCTACTCCAAGGCAGCTCGCATGTCACCCCGGAGCGAGTGTCCGCACTCGAACCGGAAACGGCATCGGGCTCGACCCCGAAGGTAACCTACAGGCGACGACGACGAAGCGCCACCTCCTAAGCTGCGCGCCCCGAGTAGCCGGCTGCGCCGCTACAGGCACAGCACATGGAATGTGTGACAACGCTTCCTCCGACCGCTGCCGCAGTGTCATGGATGCAGCCCGGGAACAACGAAGTTCATGCCCTTGGATGCAGTCGGCCCGGGGCTCGGGTCACAATCATCGTGAGATGGATTAGCTTGATGCGTTCGTGCCAGCGGAATATCGGTCCGCGCATAGGTCTCCGGTGCGGAATAACCAATAGCGTGCCAGGGGGCGTCCATGTCCCGAATGCACATCCTGCTGGTATCCGACTAGCTGCTTGGCAACATCATCCCTCCCGTGTTGTGTGTACCCGCCCCATTGGTCCGAGCGCCACCAACTAATCGCCGACCGAGCTCGCCGACGAAGCGCTGAGTTGGGTCGGGCTATTTGCAACCAACGTCCCACTCGTGTCTCCAGGATCTGCCCGGACTCGTCGATAGGCGGGTGATCCCATATCCCATCGACGATGGATTGCTTGGTGCTTTGCGTAGGCTCGGGTGGGGGGTAGACTGCTCGCTTCAGGACGTTAGCCTGCTTTCGGTCTTCGTTCCCCGTTTTCGCCACCCCTGCCGTTGTGCGCACGCCAGGAGGGTCCATGTCCCCAGCGGTCAGTCCGCACCGCCACGGTATGCTTCTCGCCGCGGTCGGTGTGTTGTCACTGAGTTTCGATGCCGTGCTGGTGCGGCTGGCGGGCACGGACGGCTGGAACGTGACGTTCTGGCGGGGCTGGCTGATCTGTCTGTCCATGGCGGTGCTCACACTGGCCCGCCGTGAGCGCTGGCGGCCGTCGAGCCGGGCCGAGGGGGTGGCGGCCGCCGCGGTCGTCGCGCTCTACGGCATGAACACGGCGCTGTTCGTGCTTTCGGTCTCCCACACCAAGGCCGCGAATACGGTGGTGATTCTCAGTTGCGCGCCGTTCTTCGCGGCGTTGTTCTCGTGGCTGTTCCTGCGGGAGCGGGTGCGCGTTCGCACCCTGGTGGCGATCGCATTGTGCGTCACCGGTGTGCTCGTGGTCTTCTCGGGATCCCTTGGCGGCGGCACGGTCGTCGGCGACGGGCTGGCGTTGCTGCTCGCGGTGCTGATGGGCGTGTCGCTCACCGTGCTCCGCCGTTTCCCGGGTATTCCCCGGATTCCGCTTACCTGCGGCGCGGGGGCGGTGGCGGGGCTCGCCGCGTCGGCGTTCGCGGAGCCGTTGTCACTGCAGCCGGCGGCCTACGGCTGGCTCGCGATAATGGGGCTGGTGCAGATGCCGCTGGCCTCGGTGTTGATCATGACGGCCACCCGTTATCTTCCGTCGCCGGAGGTGAGCCTGTTTCTCCTCATCGAGACGGTGCTGGGGCCGGTGTGGGTATGGCTCGCGGTGGGCGAGGAGCCGCCGTCACTCACGCTGGTCGGCGGCGCGCTCATTCTGGTCACCATCTCCGTGCACTCCTGGCTCGCCATGCGTGACCCCGTGCCCTTGGCGGCCGGCGCCGCCGCCGGTGGGGCGCCCCACGCGGTGGAGCGCGGCGCCCCCGAATGAGTGCGCCGCGCCGCCGCTACCACATGAGGTCGTCCGGAATCGGGAACTCCTCGTAGGCGGGATCGTCCTCCTGGGCGCCTTCGTCCAGGAAGGCGATGAGAAACGGTGCCTTGGGCTTCACTTTCTCGGCGACGTCCCGCGGAATCAGGCGGAAGTGTCCCTTGGTGCGTGCGATGGCGAGCTCCCCGGCCGCGAGCTGTTTCTGATGCCTGGGCGAGACGTAGATGTGCTTGATGCGCTCGCCGTAGGTGAAATGGAAGGCGACGTCGCTGTTGCGGTCCTGCCCGTGGGGGATTTCGGCATCGAGCACCATGCGCCGGGCGGCTTTCTCCTCGGCCTGACGCTGGCGTTCGGCCTCGCGCTGGCGGTTGAGCTCACGGTCGCGCTCGCGCTTCGCCTGGTCGTAGAGCTTGGCGTCGCGAATCGTGTCATCGGCCTGTTTGCGCCGTTCGGCCTTTTTCTTCTTCGGCCCCTTGCGCCGCTTGCCGGCCTTCGCCCGCTTGGCATCCTCCTCGGAGGCGAGCCCGGTTTTCAGCAACTGCTCCCGCAGTGAGTCGCTCATCGTCGCACCGTTGCGTTGATTGTCTTCCTGTCTGCGAAGGATAAGGGCTCATACGGCCGCTTCCCACCCCGGAGGCCGCATCCCGCGACCTCCGGCCATCGATCGCGGTCAGTGACGCGGCAGTCGCGGGAAGTGCAGCCCCGCCATTTCCTGGGCGATGCGCACCACCTGGCAGCTATAGCCCACCTCGTTGTCGTACCAGACGTAGACCACGCAGTGGTTGTCTTCGACGATCAGCGAAGTGGCGTCGATGACGCCGGCGTGGCGCGAGCCCACGAGATCCGTGGACACCACCTCGGTGGAAGCGGTGTAGTCGATCTGCTCGGCGAGCTCGGAATAGAGGGCTGCATCGCGGAGGTAGGCGTTGAGCGCGTCCCGGTCGGTAGTTTCGCCAAGAGTGAGGTTGAGCACCGCCAACGAGACGTTGGGCGTGGGCACGCGAATGGCGTTGCCCGTGAGCTTGCCGGCGAGCTCGGGCAGCGCTTTGGAGACCGCCTTCGCCGCACCGGTCTCGGTGAGCACCATGTTGAGCGCGGCGCTGCGTCCGCGGCGGGCACCCTTGTGGTAGTTGTCGGTGAGGTTCTGGTCGTTGGTATAGGCGTGCACCGTTTCGACGTGACCGTGGGCGATGCCGAAGCGGTCGTTGATGACCTTGAGCACCGGCGTGATGGCATTGGTGGTGCAGCTCGCCGCGGAGAGGATACGATCGTCGGCGGTGATGGCGTCGTCGTTGACGCCGAAGACGATGTTCTTGAGATCGCCCTTGCCCGGCGCGGTGAGCAGCACGCACGAGGCGCCCTTGGCCTCGAGGTGCTGGGAGAGGCCGGCCTCGTCCCGCCATTTGCCGGTGTTGTCCAGGATCAGCGCGTCGTGGATGTCGTGGGCGGTGTAATCGATCTCCGCCGGGGAGTTCGCATAGATCACCTGGATGTAGTTGCCGTTGGCGACGATCGCGTTGTCCTCGGGCACGGTGAAAATCGAGCCGTTGAAGGGCCCGTGCACCGAGTCGCGGCGCAGCAGGCTCGCGCGCTTGTCCAGGTCGTCGGGGCGGTCGTTGGGCCGCACGACGATGGCGCGCAGGCGCAGCTTGTTGCCGGCGCCGGTCTTCTCGATGAGCAGCCGGGCGAGCAGGCGGCCGATGCGTCCGAAGCCGTAGAGGACCACGTCCTGGGGGGCTTCGCGCATCGGCTCGTCGCTATCGGCGATCTCGGCGAGCTCTTCGCGCAGCCACTCGGTGAGCGCCGGGCGTGGCTCGGCGAGCTTGCCGTAGGCGACGGCGAGCCGGCCGAGGTCCAGCCGCGCCGGTGCCAGGCGCAGCTCGGCGAGGGCCTGGAGGACGGCGAAGCTCTCGCTGATATCGAGCGCTTTGCCCTCGTACTGTTTCACGAAGCGGTGGGCCTTGAGGATGTCGATGGTGCTCGCATTGTTCAGCGGGCGGCCGTAAATGCGTAGCACGAGGCCGCGGTCGCGGTAGAGCCGGCCGATGATGGGCAGCATCTCCTCGGCGAGCTCCTGGGCCTCTTTCCATCGCTGGAGGTAGGCGTCGCGCTTGCTGATCGACATATGAATGGATCCCCTGCGTTGGTCAGTCTTTCGTCTGATCACGGTCGTCGCCGCGTTTTGTTGTGGTGCGCCCTTGTGCGGCGCAGCGAAATGCTACGACAGAATGACGGACGTGTCCCGCCGTCGCCGTGGGGAGACGCAGTAGGAGAGGCTTCGGGTGTTACGTTTGTCGGGCAATGGTTTCTGCCCTATGCTCATTCGGCTACGACACGGTTTGCGCCCGGCTTTCGGGTGCCCATGACACGCCGTCATGCAACGACATCCACCGGGAGGGACCGTGACCGAGTCGCACTCGTCCGCCAGTGGGGTTGCCGCGGCCCTCGGTGCTTTCGGGCTGTGGGGATTCCTGCCCCTGTATTTCCACCTGATCGGACCGTCGGTGTCGCCGTGGGAGATCCTGGTTCAGCGGGTGATCTGGGCGGCGGTGCTGCTGGCACTGTTCATCACCGCTATCGGCGGCTGGGTGCGGGTGTCCGCGGCGGCGGCACAGCCACGCACACGTTGGGCGTTGCTCGCCAGCAGTGTGCTCATCGGTATCAACTGGGGCACGTTCATCTGGGCGGTGACCAGTGGTCACGTGCTCCAGAGCAGTCTGGGTTATTACATCAACCCGCTGCTCAATGTCTTTCTCGGATTCGTCTTCCTCGGCGAGCGTCTTCGCCCGCTACAGATGCTGGCGGTGGTGATCGCCGCAGCGGGCGTGCTGGTGATGATCGTCGCCTTCGGCGAGGTACCGTGGATCGCGCTGCTGCTCGCCGGCTGCTTCGGTTGCTATGGCCTGATCCGCAAGCAGCTCGCCGTTGACAGTGGCACGGGCCTGTTCGCGGAAACCGTGGTGCTGCTGCCGGTCGCCCTGGGCTGGCTTGGCTGGATGTACGTGGATGGCTGGGCGACCCTGTTCCAGGGCTCGCCGGTGCGGGATGTCCTGCTCATCGGTGCCGGCGCGGCCACCGTGGTGCCGCTGGTGCTCTTCGCCGCCGCGGCGCGGCGGCTGAGGTTGGGGACGGTGGGGCTGTTCCAGTACATGACGCCCACCATGCACCTGATCACCGGGGTGTTCATATTCGGCGAACCGTTCACCACGGCCGATGCCGTGACGTTTGCCTGTATCTGGACCGGCCTGGCGCTCTATACCACCGATACCTGGCTTGCCCAGCGCCGCCGGACGGTGGCATCGACGGCGGCCGCTCAGCCGAGAACCGCCTCGAGCAGGTAGAAGAACACCACGGCGAGGATGGCGCCGGCGGGCAGCGTCACGATCCAGGACATGAAGATGTTACGGACCATGCGCATGTTCAGCGCGGTCATGCCGCGGGCGAGGCCTACGCCCAGCACGCCGCCGACCAGCGTGTGCGTGGTGGATATGGGCAGGCCCGTGCCCGAGGCGAGCACCACCGTGGTGGCGGCGGCGATGGTCGCGGCGAAGCCGCGGCTCGGCGACAGGGAGGTGATGCCCTGACCCACCGTGCGGATGACGCGCTGGCCGTAGGTCACCAGGCCGATGACGATGCCGACGCCACCGAGTAGCAGGATCCAGACGTTCAGGCTGGCCGTCGCGGTCACCGAGCCACCACTTTGCACGATGCTCACCACCGCCGCTACCGGGCCCACGGCATTGGCCACGTCGTTGGAGCCATGGGCGAAGGCCATGGCACAGGCGGTGATCACCATGAGCACGCCGAAGATGCGTTCCACGTTGGTGTAGTGGAAGTCGCGATCGGCGCGCGGGTCGATGTTCAGCCGCCGTATCCCGAGCATGCCCGCGATCAGGACTGCGCCGCCGGCGAGTACCGCCGCCACCACGGATTGCTGGGTGGTGAGTGCCAGCCCCACGTGCTTGAGGCCCTTGACGATGGTCACCAGAGCGACGACGAAGCCCACCGCGAACATGTAAAGGGGGACATAGCGCTTCGCGTTGGCGAGGGGATGATCGGTGTCGAGGATCAGCCACTGTACGGACTGGAACAGCAGGTAGGCGATGGTGCCCGCGAGCAATGGCGAGACCACCCAGCTCGCGGCGATGGACAGCATCTTGGGCCAGTGTACTGCCTCCGGCCCGACGCCCACGGCGGCGAAGCCCACCACGGCACCGACGATGGAATGCGTGGTCGACACCGGCCAGCCGCAGCGGCTTGCCACCAGCAGCCAGACCGCTGCGGCGAGCAGGGCGGCGAGCATACCGAAGACCAGCAGTTGCGGCTGATCCGCGAATACGCTCGGGTTGACGATGCCCTTGCGCACGGTATTCGTGACCTCGCCACCGGCCAGGATCGCTCCCGCAAATTCGAATACCGCCGCAATGAGCACCGCCTGGGCGATGGTGACCGCCTTGGAGCCGACCGAGGTGCCCATGGCGTTGGCCACGTCGTTGGCACCGATACCCCAGGCCATGAAAAGGCCGAACACGCCCGCGAGTACGAGCAGTGTCATCTCGAATTCCATGAATCCCCCAATCGGATGGTGGTCGTCGGCGTTGTCCTGTCAGCTAGCGTGCGAGCAGCAGTTGAAGGCGGCTGCCGACCCGCTGGGATCGGTCGGCGAGGCTCCCGATCCAGTCGATGACCCGGTAGGCGAACATGACATGCACGGGCGGGAGCTCGTCCTCGAGCGCGAAAAGCTGCCGGCGCACCTCCACCTGGAGGCGGTCGGTATCGCTCTCGATCCGGTCGAGCTCGGTGAGCATGGCCTCCACGATCTCCACCTCGTGGCCGCGGAATCCCGTCTCCACCAGCTCGTCGAGCTCGTCGATGGCCTTCTTGGCCTGGAAGGTGGCCTCCACGGAGCGCTGCAGGAAAGCGTGCAGGGGCGTACCCACGGCATCAGGGAAGGTCATCCGGCGGCCGAGAATCAGTCCGGCGATGTCCTTGGCACGGTTGGCGACCTTGTCCTGCATGGCCAGCACCTCCAGCAGATCGCGCCGGCCCACCGGCAGCATCAGGCCCTTGGGCAGTTGCAGTCGCAGCTCGTGCTTGAGGCTGTCGGCTTCGTGTTCCAGGTCGTTGATGCGCTGGTGCAGCGTCTCCGCGCGGGACCAGTCCTCGGCGAGTGCCGCCTCCAGGAAGGGAGCCAGCTCCGCCACGCAGGCACTGACCTTCTCCATGTGGCGTTGCAGTGGGCTGACCGGGGACTTGCCGAAGAGCTGACTGAAGAAGTTCGGGGACATGCTACGCGCCTATGCCAAGGCCCCTGTCGAGGGCCACGTTAACCGGACGCGCGCGAGTATAGCAGCCGTGCTGTCATGAAAACGAAACACGGCTGTCATGAAGGCGCCTGCGAGGGATGACGGCGCCCCGGCCAGCGGACCGGGGTGCCGCCGTGATCACTGGGAGATGCGCTCCAGCGCCGCGGTGAAGCCCATCAGTGAAATCGGGAGATCGATCTGCTCGCCGCCCGGCCCGAGTACCGAGAGCGTCGCCTCGCTGCCGGACTTGAGCTTGGACAGCAGCTCCGGCTTCAGCGGCAGATCGGCGCGGCAGCCGGGCTGGAAGCACGCCTGCACGGGGAAACGGACCGGTTCGCCGTCGTCGACGCTGAGTTGAATGCCGGGGGGCAGGTGGATGCCCAGGGGGAGCTGAAAGACCGCGACCGGCGCATCGATGTCCTGGCGCGGCGGGTACCCGATGGCCACGCGCATGACCAGCTCGTTGTTGTCGTTGCGGGTGACACCCTGGAACATTTCGCAGCCGCCCCGCGGGCCGCCGTCACCCATGCCGCAGCGCACGCCCCAGTCCTGGAATCGTTCGACGTTCGCGTTTTGCTGGGCGGCCTGGCCCTGCTGACCGCCGCCGCTGCCGGGCTCCTCCGCGGGCTCGAGGAAGTCGCTGTCACCGCTGCCGCCGCCCAGGCCACCGCCGTCGTCGCCGAGCAGTCCGCCGTCGCTCTGGGCCTGGGCGGTGCCGACGAGCAGCAGGAGAGTGAAGGCTATCAGTGTGCTCAGATGTCGCATATCGCCTCGGTTCGCTGATACATGAGTGAAAGGACGCCGTGGTTCGCCGTCAACGCGAGCCGTCGGCCCGGGGGCCGAACGCCTGTGCCTGTTGGGCCGCGAATGGCATGCCGGGTTCCCCCAGCGCTTCAGCGCCGCTGCGAAGGTGCAGGTCGCGCTGAGGGAAGGGGATGGTAATGGCCTCTTCCCGGAACGCTGCGTCGACGGCGAAGTGCAGATCGCTCAGAGTGTGCAGGTAGACGTCGGCGTCGTCCACGAAACAGCGTAGCTCGAAGTTGAGCGCGGAGTCGCCGAAGCCGAGGAAGAACACCCCCGGCGACGGGTAACGCAATACCCGGGCATGAGCGCGGGCGCAGCTGAGCAGGGTTTCCTTCACCGTGTCGGTGTCGCTGCCGTAGGCGACGCCGACACGTACGATGACCCGCGCGATACGGTTCTTGTGGGTCCAGTTCGTCACCGGACTGGCGATGAAGTTCGAGTTCGGCACGATGACCGATGCGCGGTCGAACGTCTCGATCTCGGTGGAGCGCACGGAGATGCGTTTGACGGTGCCCTCGACGCCGTTGACCACCACCCAGTCCCCTACCTCGATGGGCCGCTCGATGAGCAGTAGCAGGCCCGCAGCGAAGTTCTGAACGACGTTCTGCAGGCCGAAACCGATACCCACTGACAGGGCACCGGCGACCAGTGCCAGGTTCGACAGGTCCAGCCCCAGTGAGGTGATCGCCAGCACGATGGCAATCGCTACGCCCAGGTAGCTGCTGCCGGCGGCGATGGAATTGCGGGCCCCCGGGGCCAGGCGAGTGTGGGGCAGAACCCGGTGGGTGAGCCAGCGCCGGACCACGTTGGTGATCCCCAGGCCCACGCCGAGTACCAGGATGGCGGTGAGCAGACCGCCCACCGAGAGCGTGAAACCGCCGACCTCGATCCCCGAGAGCACGTGGTGGACCCACAGGCTCACGGTGGTGGCGGGCACGCCGAGAAGCAGCAGCAATCCGTAGACCATCGGCAGTGCCACGGCGATGTCGAGTGCCAGGCCCACCCAGTAGAGAACTGCCGGCCGCGCCGGCCCGCTGCGGGACGGGCGCTTGAGCACGCCGGCGAGCACTTCCCGTACCGCCAGGCGCAACAGCAGTGCGAAGCCGAACGCCACCGCGAAGCCCACCAGGCGTGACTGTACGAAAAACGCCAGGCGCGCGTATCCGGCCAGCGCGAGAAGTGGCGTAAGGCCAACGGCGATGCGCAGCGCGCCCCGCAGGACCGGCCACCAACGCCGCGAGCGCGCGCGTTTGTGATGGGGCTCGGTGGCGGTGTCGTCACCATCGTCGTCGGCCTGTGCTTCTTCCACCGACCCGGCGTCCTGGGAGGCGGCGATGGAGCTTTCCCAGAAACGCGGTGCGGCGGCCAGCACGATCAACGGCGCGGTGAAGAGCGCCTGCAGTGACAGGGCGACGGATTCCAGTTGCGGCGAGAGCATGCCGGTCTGCTCGGCGGTGCTGAGCAGCGTCGCGGTCACCGCCAGGGATGCCGCGATCGCCCACAGCACGCGCAGTAGTCCCGGTGCGTGGGCCGGGTTCACGGGGGCGATACGCCAGGCGACGAGTTGCGGGGAGACCGCGGCGCGGCTGAGACCGAAGACCACCAGAAACGCGGCGATGGCCGCCCCACTGCTGTAGACCATGTGCGCGAAAAGACCGCTGAGCACGCCTTCGATGGCGAGCGTGCCGACGCTGAACGCGATGATCGCCGCCGGTATGACCGCATTCGCCGCCCCATCGGCCATGGCGGCGACGATCCGCCGGGTGTAGGACGGGTCGGGCTCTTCGGCGCTGCGGCCGAAGTGACGCATCAGCCAGACCCGCACCGGCCAGCCGGCGATGACTCCCACCAGGGGCATGGCAAGGAAGTAGATCCACAGGACCCGCGCCTTGCCGTCCTCCGGGAGGCCGCTCCACCAGTCCCGGGGTGCCGCGAAGACGGCTTCGCCCAGGGACAGCGCATCGGTCATCGCCTCGCGCCACACCGCTGGGCGCACGGGTGATGGGCGCCGGCGCAGGACGGCGGCGCGGAACTCCGCCTGTTCCCAGTCGGCGATGGATTGAAGGAGCTCGTTGGCGCGGCTGATGGCGAGGTTGGCGCGGGCGACGTGGGCTTCGTTGTCGGCGACGCGGTTGCGCATTTCCTCGCGCAGGTCCGCCAGGCGGGGGGCTTCCGGAGCGGCTTCGTCGGGCGGTGGCTCGCCGAGGCTGGCGAGCATCTGCCGGGCGGAATCGAGGCGGACCTGTGCCGTGCGCCGTGCCTCGGTCGCTTCGTCGATAGTAGTGCGCAGATCCTGCTTGATCTCCGCGATCGGCGCGTTGAGGAATTCGTTCTCCAGCGCCCGCGTCGCCACCTCCGCGGTGTTCTTCCACTGGCCGGCCCGTTCCTCGAAGGTGGGGCTGCGCCCCTGCGCCAACAGCAAGGCGGGCAGGAGTACGGCGATAACCACGCACGCGACGATCCAGTGCCTGCGGAAGAGTTGTCGGTGCATTCGTGTTCGCTCGGCGGCAGTGTTGGTGACCTGGGGCGCAGCGTACTACCGCGAATCGGCCATCGCCACGCCGTGGCGCGTTGGTGACGACGGTGCACGGTTGTTTCGCTCACTGGCGACACCAATGTGCGCTAAGGTGGGCGCCGCGCAACGGTAGTAATCTTCTCAGAGGTATTGTCATGCGTCAGCCGGTCTGTGCGCCGATGGGCTCTGTGTTGCTCGCCGCTTATGTAGCCCGGCTACACCGCGCGCCTCGCGCCTTGCCCCATCGGCGCACAGACCGGCCCAAGGGGAGCGCCAGAGCGGCCCGGTGGCGGCGTTGCGCTCGCTTGACGTGACCCGGCCACGCCGGCGCGAGCGCGCCTTGCCCCCGCACCGCTCTGGCGCTCTGACACATGACAATACCTCTGAGAAGATTAGTAACGATAAGGAGACAGTATGGATGTCCGGGTAAGGGGTGACGGATGCCGGTCGCACCGGGGTGGGCAGCGTTGATGCCCTGGCTGCTCGCGATCGTCGGCGTGTTCGTCGCGTGGAACGCGGACGAAGGGGCCCTTCGCCTGCTCGTCGGCGCGAGCCTCGGCGCGCTGGTCGGTGTCGTGATCGATCTGCATCGTCGCGTGCGGACACTGAGCCGGGCGCTCGAACAGGCGCGCTCGCCACGGGCCGCCACGACAGCGCCGCCACCCGCGCCAGCCGCGTCCGACCCGGTTCAGCCCGAGGCTCCTGCGACCGACGCGGCGCCACCACGGGCTCCATCCGGGGCCGCCGACACGCCGGTGCGGCCATCGGGCGAGGCATCCCGCGCCGCAGACGCCGGCAATGGGGGCGCCGGCGAACCGAAGCGCGGCACGGGCTATCTGCGTCAACGTCTGCCGCGGATTCGCGACGTGCTCATCGGCGACAACCCGCTGGTGCGTGTGGGCATCGTCGTGTTGTTCTTCGGCGTGGCCTTCGTGCTGAAGTACGCCAGCGACCAGGGAGCGCTGCCGTTGTCGCTGCGGTTGGCCGCCGTGGCGGCGGGTGGTGTCGCCATGGTGGCCGTGGGCTGGTGGTTGCGCGGCCGGCGCCGGCAGTATGCTCTCGTGCTCCAGGGCGGCGGTGTGGGCGTACTCTATCTCACGCTGTTCGCGGCGGCCCGGCTCTACGCGATGCTGCCGATGGCCCCGGCATTTGCCGGCATGGTGGCGGTGTGCGCGCTCGGCATGGGCCTGGCGCTGGTGCAGCGGGGGGCTGCGCTGGCGGTATTCGCGAGCATCGGCGGTTTTCTCGCCCCGGTGCTGGCGAGCACAGGCACGGGCAGCCACGTGGGGCTGTTCGGCTACTATGCCGTGCTCAATCTGGGCATTCTCGCGGTCGCGTGGTACCGCGCCTGGCGGGCGCTCAACCTGGTCGGCTTCGTGTTCACCTTCGGTATCGGTCTGGCGTGGGGCGCCGGGTATTACCAGCCCCGTTTCTTCGCGAGCACCGAGCCATTCCTGGCCGGATTCTTCCTGCTCTACCTGGCGGTGGCCGTGCTGTTCGCGCTGCGGCAACCGCCCCGGTTGCGCGGGCTGGTGGACGGCACCCTGGTGTTCGGGTTGCCGGTGGCCGCGTTCGGATTGCAGACCGGGCTCGTCTACCGCTTCGAGTACGGTCTGGCCGTGAGCGCCGTGGCCCTGGCGTCGGTGTACGCGCTGACGGCGGCCGGGTTGTGGTGCCGGCACGGTCTGGCGGTGCTCGCGGGCGCATTCGCGGTCATTGCTGCCGCCTTCGCCACGGTCGCGGTGCCGCTTGCCGTGGACGGTCACTGGACTGGCGGTGCCTGGGCTCTGGAGGCGGCGGGCCTGATCTGGGTCGGGTTGCGGCAGGGGCAGGCGGGCAGCCGGTGGTCGGGGCTGGCGCTGCTCGGCATGGCGGCGGTCATGCTGGTCGCCGAGGGGGCGCCCGGGTGGAATGTGCCGGCGTTCGTGAACGCGGCTGCGTTCGGCGGAATCCTGCTCGCTATCGGTGCGGTGCTGTCGGCCTGGTGGCTGCACCGGTGGCGCGATGCCCTGGCGTTCCACGAAACCGTGTTCGGCTACGTGGCGCTGGCCGGTGGCACGCTTGCGTGGTGTGCCGTGGGGCTGCTCGAGCTGGGGCGGTTGCTGGACGGTACCGACGCGGTGGCGGCGGTGGCCGTCTGGCTGGCGGTTTCCGGGGTGGCAGGCGGGGCTGCGGCATTGCGTCTGCGGTGGCCGTCGGCGGCGACGGCGGCGGCCGGCATCTGGCCGCTCATGGCCCTCGGCGGCACGGCCACTGCCGCGTTCGAGGGGCACGTGCTGGTGGCTTGGGCGATCATCCCCTGGGCAGTGCTGTTCATCGGTGGCTCGACACTGCTGCGTTGGCTGTCGTCCCTGTGGCCGGAGCCGGCGGTGCGCGGGGCCCACATCGTGCAGGCGTGGATGGTGCTGGGGGTGTCGGTGATCGAATGCCAATGGCTGGCACGGCAGTGGTTGCAGTTGGCTCAGCCCTGGAGCGGCGTCGCGGCCGTACTCCCGTTGGTCGGTGCGGGGGCCGGGATCCTGGCCTGGCAGCGGTCGGCGTCCGCCTCGGTGCTCGTCGGTTTGTATCGTGATGCGGTGGCAGTGCCCGCAGCCATGCTCGCCGCTACCTGGGCCATCGCGGCCGTTCGCTTCGATGGTGCCTGGGCGATGGGGTACTGGCCGTTGCTGAACCCCCTCGCGGTGGTTCAGGGCAGTGCGTTTGCTGTGGCGTGCTGGGCGTTCGCAACCCTGCGCCAGCGGGGGACGCACTGGCCGGTACCGTCCCGGGCCGGGGTGTGGGCCGGTGGTGGCGGCGCATTGCTGCTGCTGGTGACCGTGGAGCTGGCACGCGCTGTACACCACTGGGCAGCGGTCGCTTATGCCCCGGCGGGGCTGTTCGGGTCGGCGGTGTTCCAGGCGGGGGTATCCGTGCTCTGGAGTGTGGCGGCGCTGCTGGCGATGGTCGGCGGCACCCGCTCGGGACAACGGCGTCCGTGGCTCGCCGGTGCCGCGCTGCTGGCGGTGGTGCTGGTGAAGCTGTTCGTGGTGGATCTGGCGGGAATCGCCACCCTGGCGCGAATCGTGTCGTTCCTGGGTGTCGGGGTCCTCACACTGGTCACGGGCTACCTCTGCCCATTGCCGCCCAGAGCATCGAGGGTTTCGGAGCCGCCGGCAGCCTGATCCAGGACATGAATCGTCATTCGGATGGAGGACCCATGGAAGAGGGTGACGCATTGGCACGAAGTGAACGGCTGGCGATAGTCGTGCTTGCGGTTGCGGGCAGTGTGCTGCTGCTCGTTCTGCAGCGCGGCGTGGATGCCGAGGCGGCATGGATCGCGCATCCCGGTGTCCGCATTGCCGCTTTCGCCATTGCCGCCGGCGCGCCGCTCGCCGCCGCCCTGAGCGTCGGGTTGGCCGTCGCGCGGGTGGCCGCGATCGCGGTCGGCTATGCGCTGGCGTATGGCGGCACCGGCTATGCGTTCGGAACCAGCGCGCTCACGGGCGGCGGTGGCGATTTCACGGCGATATGCGAGTACGCGCTGCTCGCGTGGCTGGGCGGATTCGTGGCGCTGCCGCTGGCTCAGGGGGTCGACCGAGGCTGGCACTACCCGCGGCTTTACCGGCTTGCCTGGCGCAACGCGTTGCTGCTGGTGCTCACATTCGTGTTCACCGGCCTCTTCTGGATCGTGCTGGCGCTCTGGGCGGGGCTGTTCGCATTGATCGGCTTCGACTTTTTCGCGGAGCTATTCGAAGAGGATGTCTTCCACTATCCCGTGACCGGGCTCGTCGTCGGTCTGGGGTTGAACTTGCTCAACGGCCTGGACCGGGTGGTCACCGCGGCACGCTGGACCGTACGCACGCTGCTGTGGGCGCTGTTGCCGTTGCTCGCCGCACTGGGACTGCTGTTCGCGGCGGGGCTGGTGCTTGCCGGAGTCACCCCGCTGTGGGAGACCGCATCGGCGGCATCACTGCTGGCCTGGCTGGTTCTGCTCCATGTGGTCTTCACCGCGACCACGTTCGGGGACGGTGAGGGCGCGCGGCCATATCCCCGCGTGCTCGACTGGCCACTGCGCGCCGCCCTGGCGATACTGCCGGTTTTCGCCGGCCTTGCCGTTTACGCCCTCTGGTTGCGGGTGGCACAGCACGGCTGGACCCACGAGCGCGTCTACGCCGCGGTGGTGTTGACGGTGCTCGCGCTCTACGCCGTCGGCTACGCCGTGGCAGCGGTCCTTCCTTCGCGGGGACGCTGGTTGGGCTACTCGATCCCGGTCAACATCGCCATGGCATGGGTGACGGTTGCCGCGGTGGCCGCGCTCGCCACCCCGGTGCTCGACGCCCGGGCCCTCGCCGTTGCCGACCAGCTTGCCCGTCTGCACAGCGGTGACGTATCCGCGCAGGATTTCGACTACCGTTACCTGGCGCGACACGGTGGCCGCCACGGGCGCGAGGCGCTGGCAACGCTCGAGCGTCTGGAGGACCATCCCCGGGCTGCCTCCATCCGGGAACGCGCGCAGGCGGCGCTCGCCTGCGACCCCACCTGTCCGGAGGCCGTGAAGCCGAGGCTCGCCGAGCGTGTGCCGGTGCGACCGGAATCGGCCGCGCCGCTGCCGGAAGCGGTATGGCAGGCGTTCGAGGCGCGTTCGGACGAGCGTGCGGTCGCGCAGTGCCGTTCGGCGCAGGGTCGCGAATGCCGGCTGCTCGTGGCGGACTTCGACGGCGACGGCGGGAACGACTATGCGCTGCTTCCGTCCCGGACGTGGCTGACGGCGCCGGTGCTGGCGCGGTCCGGCGATGGTTGGCGTCTCATCGGTCGGCTACGTTGGCCACGCTGTACGGGATGCGATGTCGACGACATGCGCTCACGTCTCGACCGCGGCGAGTGGTCGATGGTGAAGCCGGATCTCGCGGTGCCCCGCATCGGGGGGAAAACGCTTGCTGTGGAGCCGGTGCAGGGCGACGCGGCGGACTGAGGCGCCGGTCCTGCGTGGCGCGCTCGGCGATGCTCGGGTATGCGCCACCGCCGTGGTGGGGCAGTGCTCACCGCGGCGGTGGGTATGGGGGGCCGCTTCAGATCTCTTCGTCGGCGTCGCCGAACGTCTCCCGCAGGCGCCGATAGCTATCGATGAAGCCGTCTTTGACGTGTCCCCAGGCTGTTGCCGAGCCTTCCTTGAGGCGGTCGTAGGCATCGGCCAGCGCCGCTCGCTCGTCCTCGAGCGATTTCAGCAGTTCCCGGGAGCGTTCACGGGTGGCTTCGCTCATATCGTCCCAGTTCTCGTCGAGGCGCTTGCGCAGCCGCTCGATTCGCTCATCCAGCGACGCCATGAGCGATTTCGCCTCGCTGATGGCCTGGTCGCGTTTGTCGGCGGAATAGCGCTGGATCGCTTCGAGGGTGCTTTCATCGTTGTCCCGGGCGCTTGTCTCACCGCCTTGCGGCGATGTCGCATCACCCTGGCTCGCCAGCGCCGGCATGGCCAGCGCCGCGCTCACTATCGCGGCGATGAGTGCGCGGATGAGACGGCTTTGCATAGGACCTCCCGTTTGCTTGCGGCGCGTCGGACGCCAAGGCATCCGTCCGCGCTCCCTGTCTACCGTGAGGGCGTGTGCTGCGTAATCAAGCCTCGAGGGCTGTCGTGCAGTGGTGACGCTGGTGCGAGGCGCCGGACGCTGGCGGTTTGAGTGCGGGTTCGCGCAGTGACGATGGTTGCACGGAGTAAGAGTGTTTCTCCGTGGCGACGTGGATGCCCGGGTGAGGGCGGGGAAAGGAGTTCGCCTTGTTGTGTTTTTCGTTTTTTTTCAGATGTTTATGTTTTTTGGCACGAACCGTGTATCTCTTGTGGCGCGGCTCGCAGGAGCCGATTGAAGCCAACATGAAGACCGTACCCAAGGAGGTCTGTGATGAAGGCGAAGTGGACTGTTGCTCTGATCACCGCGCTGATGACCGGGGCGGCTTTCGCCGCCGGCAGTGGCGAGGCCGGGATGGAGAAGCTCGACGCCAACGGAGACGGCCAGATCAGTCAGGAGGAGGCACAGGCTCATCCCGAGCTTGCCAAGCGCTTCGACTCCCTGGATCAGGACGGTAGCGGCACCCTCGAGCGTGCCGAGTTCGCCCGCTTCGAGACCGAGGCGACCACCGAGGGTGGCATGGAAGGCGACACGGAGTCGGGTACCTACTAAGACCGGTACCGTTCCCTCTCCCCTTTTGACCCGTGCCTGAGTGGCGGGGCGCTTTGGCGCCCCGCTTTCTTGTTCGCCTGGGCCGGGCCCGCGCGGAGCATGGAAGGCACGGGCCGATCGGAAGGGTCAGAAGGGCTCCTCGATGCGGACCTGGCGGAAGCCGATGCGCCGGGCGAGCTCCGAGGCGTGGTCGAGCTGGTGGTAGACGCGCGGCTCACCGCGTGTGTCGGTGATCGGCTCGAGACCCGCACCACGCCGGCGCACCATGATGACCCAGCCATTGCGCTCGTCATCGGAGGAGACCACCGCCTCGGTGAGCTCGCCGGCACGAAACGCGTCCTGAGCGGCATCGAATTCCATGTTGATCACCGTAACCTCTCCCTTCCCTGCTCGCATTATAGTGTGGTGTCAGCCGTTGACGGCTGCTTTATCGGAGCATGGAATGCCGTACGCCTCACTCGTGACCGAAGTCGTAGTATGCTCGGAGGATGGAACGAACGCGCAAGGCACGGGGAGGCCGCCATGACTGACCGGGAGGCAAAGCCGAGCGTACGCTACGCCCGGGCGACCCGTTGGGGGGTGAGGGCCCTGGACGTGGTCAGGACGCTGCAATCGCCGGCGACGCGGGACGTTATCCGCACCGTGCGGCAGATACGCGAGTCCCGCGACGCCGCGGCCTGAGGCCGTCTCATGCCCTGGAACGTCCTTCTGCTGCCGCTACTCGGCGGCTATTTCTTCGCCGTCCAGCACCCCGTTATTGCCTATCGAACCGAGCGTCTCTCCCGCGAGCGTCTGCTGCTGGAGTCGGCCCTCTACGGGCTGGCGCTGGTGGTCATCGCCTATGCGGTGACCCGGGTGGGTATTGCCGTGGCTCCGGCGCTGGCGGCCGCCTGGAAGTCGGCCGCGCCCTGGCCGTATTCCGGCACGACGGTGGGTGCGTTGTTGCTGGGTGTCGGCGGTGGTGCCGTGGTGCGGCGGGCGCTGTCGGCCGAGCGCATCGAAGCCGGGGTCGAGAAGTGGCTGAACCGCACGGGCAACGAGCTCGAACGCCTGCTCTATCGCTCCGCGACCCGCGCAGTGCCGATCATGGTCACCCTGCGTAACGGCAAGGTCTATGTCGGGGACGTGATCTGGGTGCCGACTCACGTTCGTGAGGCGGGCGCGTACTTCGTTCTCGTTCCGCTGATGAGTGGCTATCGTCGCAATCCCGAGCTTACGGTGGAGTTCACGACCTTCTATGACGAAGCAGTGGAGGCGCTGCTGGAGCAGGCGGCGGACGAGCGCGAGCGTGCCCATATGGAGGCGCGGGTCGCCGAGCTCGGTCATGTGATTCCCGCTGACGAGGTGGTGACGGCCTCGGTATTCGATCCGTCGTTGTACGGTGGGTTCCACGGAGGCCGGCTATGAGACCCTGGGCGCGTCTCCTGCTCTGGGGCGCGCTACTGATTGCTCTCGCCGGGGCACGCTGTGAGTTCTTCTTCTCTACCGGCGACGACCGGGACGCCCGCGCGACAGGTGTCTGGACCGGGGAGGTTTTTGCCGATGGCGCCCGGCGCGAGGTGATCTGGCTGGCCCAGGGCGGCGACCTTTTTGCTGCTGATGAGCGCGGTGCGCGCCTTTTCAGCGGTGATTACGGCGTCTTCGGCGATCATGTGGACGGTGATCTGGTGACTTTCGACGCTGCCGGGGACAGGCAAGCGCGGCGCGGGTTCTCCGGCACACTCCGCTCGGAGCGCATCTGGCGCGCTGATCTGGATGGACCCGGCGGCATCGATCTGCGTTATGCGCACGCGTCGTTCCGGTCAACGAGCCTGACGCGTATCGACGGGCAATGGCGCGAAGAACATCAGGACCGGGGGACCCTCCTGATGACCGTGGACCCGGATGGACGGACTTTCGGCAGTGACATGCAGGGATGCACGTTTTCGGGCGAGCTTGTCGTGCCACAACGGCGC
The DNA here is from genome assembly GCF_051195215.1 of Arhodomonas sp. AD133. Taxonomy (NCBI): domain Bacteria; kingdom Pseudomonadati; phylum Pseudomonadota; class Gammaproteobacteria; order Chromatiales; family Ectothiorhodospiraceae; genus Arhodomonas; species Arhodomonas sp. AD133. Next base: position 75,505 of record NZ_JBNAZM010000006.1, read on the forward strand.
CGCAACGTCTATGTTGCCCGTTTCGATATTGCCGGATGTGCGCTGCGTGGCGATGACTACCGCGGGCTGGCCACGCGCTTGCTGCACGGTGGCAGTGACCGCCTCCTTGTGCTCATCTCCGACGGCGAGCGCATGTTGCGCTTTCGACTCCACCGGCCCTGATCGTCATTTTCGGCTCGTCCCGCTTGCGACCTCGCCACGGTGGTGGCACTGTTTGTATTCAATATACTAATCCGATCATAGGTAATGCCACATGTCAGCGAGGCTGTCGGGCGTTCTCGCAAGGCGCGAGGAGCGTGGTGTAGCAAGCGCTACATGAGCGACGAGCAACGCCGCGAGAGCGCCCGACAGCCTCGCCCGAAGGGAGCGCTTGTGCGATCCGGCTGCGGCGTTGCGCTCACTCGACGTGAGCCCTTGCCACGCCTTCGCTCGCGCGCTTGGCAGCCGAATCGCACAAGCGCTCTGACACGTGGCATTACCTATGATCGGATTAGTAAAACAAGAATCCGGACACACGGACTGTCACCAGACCTGTCTTCAACAATCCAGGGACGCTAGAAAACACTGCGATTGCTGCGGCACCGCCATGGTGGTGCGCGGGCAACGTCGAAAGTGGGGGCTCATGCTGTACCAGACCTATCAAGCCCACGCCGATCTCATGTGGCTGCCGCGCACCTTCGCCCGGCTGTCCGCACCCGCGCTGCATCTGGCCAATGCCGGGCCGTTGTCCGTCCCCGGGATGCGGGGGATCGCCGCGGCCAACGAGCTGTTCACGCTCGCCAAGCTCAGCCATCGCCGTCCGGCCTTCGGCATTGACACGGTCACCGTCGACGGCCGCCGCGTCGAGGTCGTCGAGGAGGTGGTATGCCGGTGCGCGTTCGGCAATCTGCTGCGCTTCCGCAAGCCCGATGTTGCGGGGCAGCCGCGGGTGCTGCTGGTCGCGCCCATGTCCGGGCACTTCGCGACGCTGCTGCGGGAAACGGTCCGCACGATGCTTCCCGAGCACGATGTCTACATCACCGACTGGCACAATGCCCGCGACGTATCGCTGGATAACGGCCGGTTCGGCTTCGACGAGTACGTGGATTATCTCATGGCCTTCCTCGGGGCGATGGGCGAGGGTGTCCATGTCGTCTCCATATGCCAGCCCTGCGTGCCCGCGCTCGCGGCCACCGCCTTGCTGGCCGAGGAGGGGGCCGCGACCACCCCGCGCAGCCTGACGCTGATGGCCGGCCCGGTGGATTGCCGCGCCAACCCCACGGGCGTCAACGAGCTTGCCACCACGCGGCCGATCGACTGGTTCGAGCGCCACATGATCGCTCGCGTACCGTGGCGCTACCGGGGCGCGCGGCGCCGCGTTTATCCAGGGTTCCTGCAGATCGGCGCGTTCCTGAACATGAATCTGGACCGGCACGTGAACGCGTTCCGGGCGCTGTTCGATGACCTTGTCGCCGGAGAGGCGGAAGGGGCGGAGGCCAAGCGCGACTTCTACGAGGAGTACCTCGCGGTGGCCGATCTGCCGGCGGAGTTCTATCTCGAGACCGTGCAGCGGGTATTCCAGGACTATGCGCTGCCACGCGGGCAGTTGTATTGGCATGGCCGGCGGGTCAAGCCGGAGGCGATCCGGGAAACGGCGCTGCTGACCGTGGAGGGTGAACGCGACGACATCTGCGCTCCCGGCCAGACCGAGGCGGCGCAGGCGCTGTGTCCGAACGTGCCGGCCGCCTTGCGTCGCCACCACGTGCAAAGCGGGGTGGGGCACTTCGGTATCTTCAACGGCCGCCGCTGGGCCGGAATGGTCTATCCGCTGGTTCGGGAGATGGTTGCCCGCACGGACTGACGCCGGCGCTTGCAACCGTGGTCACCGATCCCCACATTGAGCAGTGCGCGGGTCGGGCGGCCGCACGGCGACCCCCCGGCCCGCGCGTCGAAGCCGGTAGTCGTTCCCGACGACGGTCCCGGCGCGACCGTCGACCCCGAAGAGCCCGGTTCCCCCTTGACCGGGCTCTTCGTCTGTTGGAGCGATCATCATCATCGTCGCTCGTCATCGTCGCTCGCCCTCGCGAGCGCGTCCACGGGAGACTGCCGCTGCTCGTCACTCTTCCCGGTACAAGGAGCTCATCGCATGCGTGCCATCGCCGTCGTCGAGGATCAGTTGCTGTGGCGTGATCGGCCCGATCCACCGGATCCCGGTCCGACTGAGGTCCGAATTGCGGTCGCATGGGCGGGCATGAACCGCGCTGATCTGGTGCAGCGAACGGGCAATTACCCGCCGCCGTCGGGTGCCTCGGATATTCTGGGCCTGGAGGTGAGCGGCCATGTCGCCGCTACGGGCGCTCAGGTGACGGAGCTGTCCGTGGGCGATCCGGTGTGCGCGCTGCTCGCCGGTGGCGGCTACGCGGAGCAGGTGGTCGTACCGGCAGCGCAGGTACTGCCGGTGCCGTCGGGATTCGCCCTCCGCGAGGCCGCGGCGCTTCCCGAGGTCTTCGCCACCGCCTGGCTCAACCTGTTCATGGTCGGTGCCTTGCAGCCGGGCGAGCGGGTGCTGTTGCACGCGGGCGCCAGCGGTGTGGGCACGACGGCCATCCAGCTGTGTCGCGTGTTCGGACACCCGTGCTTCGTCACCGTCGGCAGCGCGGACAAGATCGAGGCCTGCCGGGCGCTGGGTGCCGACGACGGCTGGAACCGCCATGACGGCAGTTTCGTGGACGCGGTGAATGCCTGGGGCGGTGCCGACCTGATTCTCGACCCGGTGGGCGGAGACTATGTGCCGCAGGACCTTGCCGTTCTCAACACCGACGGCCGACTCGTGCTCATCGGTCTGATGGGCGGGCGTAGCACTGAGCTCGATCTGGGGCGCTTGCTCATGAAGTGCCAGCGGGTCATCGGCTCGACCCTTCGCAGCCAGCCGCCGGCGGCGAAGGGACGTATTCTCGCGGCGCTGCGGCAGCACGTCTGGCCACGCCTTGCCAGCGGCGATATCGTTCCGCAGATCGACGCCGAGTGGCCCATCGAGGAGGCTGGAGCGGCCATGGCGCATCTCGCGGGTAATGCCTCCGTGGGCAAGGTGCTGCTCAGGGTCGCCGGTGGCTGAGCGGTATCATGATCGGCTTGTCGAGCGCTGACGGCCTTCGACGTCGTGGGGGTTCTAGTGCGTTCGGCAACGGTGGGTCCATGCATTCGGGAAGGGCGGCAGTGCAACCGGTCATTCAGGAAGAGGTGACGGGCTGCGGCATCGCGAGCGTCGCGGCGCTCGCTGGCGTCAGCTATAGGGTGGCAAAGCAGGCCGGCGATAGCCTCGGTATTCGTGCGGACGACCCGCGTCTGTGGTCCGAGACCCATCACGTGCGGCGCCTGCTCGAAGACTTCGGGCTGCGCGCCACGCCCGGCGAGGCGCCTTTCAGTGACTGGGCGAGTCTGCCGTCGCCGGCGTTGCTCGCGATCAAGTGGCGACGAGTGAACCATATACCGTTCTGGCACTGGGTCGTGTTCGTCCGTGGTAAGCATGGGGCTGTCGTGCTCGATCCCAAGGCGACGCTGAAACGCAACGTGCGCACGGATTTCGGGCGTATGAAGCCACGCTGGTTCATCGCGGTCGCGGCCGTTGCGCCGGTGGCGTGAAAGTGCCCGCGCCAGTTCGTTGAGGAGTCGGACATGAAAGGAAGCTGTCTATGCGCAGTGGTCACCTACGAGGTCGATGAGTTGTCGACCGCGATTGCCCACTGCCACTGTCACACCTGCCGTAAGGCCCATGCCGCCCCATATACGGCCACGGCGGGGGCCGACCGCACGGCGTTCCGCTGGTTGAGCGGACGTGACAGGCTCACTGCGTTCGAGTCTTCCCCCGGCAAGCGCCGCTGGTTCTGCTCGGGTTGCGGGGCACACCTGATGGCTGAGCGCGAGGGGCAGCCTCACGTCATCGTCCGGGTGGCGACGTTGGACGAGGACCCCGGTGCGCGCCCACAGGCGCATATCTGGTGCGCCCATGAACGCCCGTGGCTCGTCTCTGGCGCCGATGTCCCGAGTTATCCCGAGTGGCCCCCAGGGCGCTGAGTGGCGGTTCACCATGGTCGGCGGTATGGAAAGCGGCACGCTCGAGCTGCGTGATGCCCGGCCCACGGATCTCCGGACAATCGCTTCCTGGATATCGGGGCCCGAGGCGTGCCGCCTTTGGGCCGGTCCCGGCCTGCGTTATCCGCTCGTCCCGGAGACGCTCTGGGCCGACGTGAACGCGAGCGGCGACAACGCCTTTACCCTGATCGATGCAGAGGGCGCCGTGATCGGCTTCGGCCAGGCTTTCCTGCGGGGCGAAGGTGTCGTGCACCTGGCACGAATCATTGTTGCGCCCGAGTGGCGGGGGGCGGCACGGGCCATATTCTGTGCCGCAAACTCATGGCGTGTGCGCGTGCGAAGCATGCGGCGATCGCCTTCACGCTCAACGTCTACACCAATAACGTCGCGGCCGTGGCGCTCTATCGTGCCCTGGGATTCGTCCCGCTGGAGCGGCCGGACTCCCGGGGATTCGTCACCATGGCGCGAGCGGCGCTGCATTGATGCCGTTGAAGGGGCCCGGGGCCACCGTTGTGACCCCTCTCAGCCACCGAGCAGCGGGGCGATCACGAGGCTGACGATGGCCATGACGTTGATGAGGATGTTCATCGACGGCCCGGAGGTGTCCTTGAACGGGTCGCCGACGGTATCGCCCACCACCGTGGCCTTGTGGACTTCGGAGCCCTTGCCACCGTAGTGGCCCTTCTCGACGTATTTCTTGGCGTTGTCCCAGGCGCCGCCGGAATTGGCCATGGTCAGCGCCAGCAGCACGCAGCCGAGCAAGGCGCCCCCGAGCATGCCGCCGAGGGATTCAGGGCCGAGGCCGAAACCGACGACCACGGGGGCGGCGATGGCGAGCACGCCGGGGAGCACCATCTTCTTCAGCGCCGCGGTAGTGGCGATGTCCACGCAACGGGCGGTGTCCGGTTCGGCCTTGCCCTCCATGAGGCCTTCGATCTCGCGGAACTGACGTCGAATTTCGTGGATCATGGCGAAAGCGGCATCACCCACCGCTGTCATCGTCAGGGCTGCGACCATGAACGGGAAGATGCCGCCGAGGAATATGCCGACCAGTACCCCCGGGTCGCCCAGGTACAGGGTGAAACCGTCGACGTGGTGGCGGACCGTCTCGACATAGGCGGTGATGATGGCCAGAGCCGCGAGCGCGGCAGCGCTGATGGCGAAGCCCTTGCCGATGGCCGCGGTAGTGTTGCCCAACTCGTCGAGGGAGTCAGTGATGTTGCGGGTGTCGTCGCCGAGCCCCGCCATCTCGGCGATCCCGCCGGCGTTGTCCGCCACCGGCCCGTAGGCATCGATGGCCATGGTGATGCCCACCGTGGCGAGCATGCCCACCGCGGCGATACCCACGCCGTAGAGCCCCACCAGGCTGCTGGAGATGAAGATGATCGCGCAGATGGTGATCAGTGGCACCGCCACCGACTCCATGCCCACGGCGAGCCCTTTGATCATGACCGTGGCCGGCCCCGTTTCGCCGGCGCGGGCGATGGCGCGGACAGGCGGTCCACCGGTGTAATACTCGGTGACCAGGCCAACGATGATGCCGCCGATGGTGCCCACCAGCACTGCCCACCACACGTTGATGCTGAGTCCCACGCCGAGGATCACCACCAGGGCCAGCACCACGAACAACGCCGCTGCGCCGATCGTGCCCGTGCGAAGCGCCCGCTCTGGCGCCTGGTGGGAGAACTGACGCACGGCGAGGATACCCGCGAGTGAGCACACCAGCCCCGTGGAGGAGAGCGCCAGGGGCAGGAACATGAGATCCGAGCGTTCGCCGAGGGCGGCGATGACGGCATCGGGCAGCGCTGCCGCCATGGCGATGGTGGCGATCATCGCCCCGCAGTAGGACTCGAAAATATCCGATCCCATGCCGGCGACGTCGCCCACGTTGTCGCCCACGTTGTCGGCGATAACGCCCGGGTTGCGGGGATCGTCCTCGGGAATGCCGGCTTCCACCTTGCCCACGAGGTCCGCGCCCACGTCCGCGCTCTTGGTGAAGATCCCGCCGCCGACGCGGGAGAACAGTGCCACCGTGGAGGCGCCCATGCCGAAACCGTGGATGTGATGGGCGGTTTGCGGGTCGCCGCCGTAGAAGAGGTAGAGAAGGCCCAGCCCCAGCAGGCCCAGGGAGGCGACGGCGAGCCCCATTATGGAGCCGCCGAAGAACGAAATGGTCAGTGCCGAGGCGGCGCCCTGGGTGTGGGCCGCGGTGGTCGCGCGGTAATTGGCGTGGGTGGCGGTGTACATGCCGATGAAGCCGGCGCCGGCCGAGGCGAGAGCGCCCACCAGGTAGGCCGTGGCCGTTCGCCAGCCCAGAGGCGAAAGCCACAGCAACACGATCAACACCGCGGCAACGATGGCGAGGATGGAGTACTCGCGGCGGATGAACACCATCGCGCCGAGGTGGATCTTCTTGCCGATGTCGACGACGCGTGGCTCGCCCCCGGGGTAGCGCAGGATGGAGCGGTAGATGACCACGGCAGCTACCAGCCCCAGTATCCCGAACACGGGTGGCACGAACTCACCGATCATTACGCTTTCTTCTCCTTATTCCCCAGGGGGAATGCCGGGTGGCTGCGGCGAAACGCGTTCAATTCATTTATAATCGCGCCCGTTTTGTCACAAACATAGCCCAATATCCGCCCACGCCAAGCGTTGCGTGCTGGCGGCACCGCGCGGGTGACGGTCTCGCCGCCGGTCCGGGCAGGGTGTCCGGCCGGCTTTCATACGATTCCAGGAGGTTCAGAGCATGATCTCGGAGAACATCAGCTCCGGTAAGAACGTCCCCGAAGACGTGAACGTCGTCATCGAGATTCCCGCCCATGCCGACCCGGTGAAGTACGAGGTCGACAAGGACAGCGGCGCGCTGATGGTGGACCGTTTCATGGCCACCGCCATGCACTACCCCTGCAACTACGGCTATATCCCGCATACCCTCTGCGGCGACGGTGACCCGGCGGACGTGCTCGTGATCACCCCGTTTCCGCTGATTCCCGGCTCCGTGGTGCGCTGCCGCCCCATCGGCGTCCTCGAGATGAGCGACGAGTCCGGCAGTGACGCGAAGCTTCTGGCCGTGCCGGTGAGCAAGCTCACCAGCCTCTACGAGGACGTCACGAAGCCGGACGATCTGCCCAGCATCCTGCTCGACCAGATCAGCCACTTCTTCGAGCATTACAAGGATCTGGAAAAGGGCAAGTGGGTGCGCATCGAAGGCTGGAAGGGCCAGGAGGCGGCGCACGCCGAGATCAACGACGCGGTGGAGCGCTACCAGTCCACCTCGGACAAGCCCCACTTCTGACCGTGCCGATGATGATGGCGTGAGCGTAGGCCCGCGGTAGCGCGGGCGCGCGCCGACACGGCGGTCCGCGCAGCAGGCCGCCGTGTCCATGATTGCCGCCGGTTACTTCGGCTGCGGCACGATACGCAGATACGGTTTGGGTGCCTTCCACCCCTCGGGGAAGCGCTTCTTCGCCTCCTCGTCCGAGACTGCCGGCACGATGATCACGTCATCGCCCTGCTTCCAGTTCACCGGGGTCGCCACCTGGTGCTGCGCCGTGAGCTGGCAGGAATCCAGCAGCCGTAACACCTCGTCGAAGTTGCGCCCGGTGCTCATCGGGTAGGTGAGCATGGCCTTGATCGTCTTGTCCGGCCCGATGATGAATACCGAGCGCACGGTGGCATTGTCGGCGGGGGTGCGGCCCTCCGAGCTGTCGCCGGCCGCGGCGGGCAACATGTCATAGAGCTTGGCCACTTCGAGCTGCGGGTCGCCGATCATCGGGTACGTGACCTTGTGACCCTGGGTCTCTTCGATGTCCTTGGACCAGGCTTCGTGATTCTCCACCGGGTCGACGCTCAGGCCGATGATCTTGCAGTTGCGTTTCTCGAACTCCGGCAGCAGTCCCGCCATGTAGCCCAACTCCGTGGTGCACACGGGGGTGAAGTCCTTGGGATGGGAGAACAGCACGGCCCAGCCGTCGCCGATCCACTCATGGAAGTTGATGGTTCCCTGGGTGGTTTCGGCGGAGAAGTCGGGGGCCTCGTCGTTGATGCGTAGAGCCATGGAACACCTCCATTCATGCGCCGTTCGCACATCGATTGGCGTTCGGATCGGCCGCGTCTCCGGGGCGATGCACCAGCGCTGCCCGGGAGTACTGTCAGGGACCGATCGGGTTCACCGCCTGGGACCCTGGAGAGGGTGCACAGAGTATAGTTCCCGGTGCCGACGCTGCCTCCACGCCGGGCGCACGCAGTGCGGGCGCCGGCGTTACTGTTCGGCGGTATCGTCCTCGTCGGCCTCTTCGCCGTGGCCCTGCTCGCAGTCCTCCACGTGGCTGCAGTCGTGCTCGGCTTTATCGCTGGGGGTGGCTTCGGCGAGGCCGAGCCAGAGCGTCGTGGTGACGGCGAGCAGCAGGTGGGCGGCGGGAGTGAGTCGACTCATCGGGCGCTCCGGTTGTTGTACCTTTTGCCGCAGATGCGGGCGACCGATGCCTTTTGCAAGGCGCGGCCGCCCTCATCGCCCGCGGTCATTGCTCGCTCGTGAGGGAGGCGCGCCACCGCGTGAGCTGGCGTTCGACGGTAGCGGCGTGATGGATCCGGGGCTGCGAGTGCGTGTCGATGCCCTCGCGCTCCTCGCGCGCGCGCACCAGCTCCCGTGCGTGTTCGAATGCGGCGACCAGCGAATCCGCCTCCGGTAGCGCCTCGGCGAACAGGGCACGGCCGAAGTAAGTGAAGTCGTTCCCGTCGGCGCAGCCGAAGGAGGTTCGGTCGGCGCTTGCCGCCGTGATCACCAGGGTCTTGCCGTCGTCCAGGGCCGGAATGAAGCCGCCGGCGTAACACGCGGATATGACCACGACCTTGTGCTCGACGGGCAGGGACGCCAGCATGGCGGCGAGTTCTTCAGCGGGGAGATCCGGCAGCGCGATTCCCTCCTGGTCCAGCACGAGCTGGTGATCCCGCGAGCCGTGACTGGTGAGGTAGAGGAAGAGGATGTCCTGGGCCGGGTCCATACGCTCGGCAACGGATTCCAGGCTACGTGCCAGGCTCGCCCTCGAGGCCAGCGGGAGACGGTCGACGGCATCGCGGCTGTTGGCGAGCACTACCTGGCGCCCGCGTGCCCCGAAATGCTCGGCGAACTGATCGCGCACGTACTCCACCTCGCGCCGGAAAACGGCCTGCGAGCTGTCGCCGGCGACCGCCACGGTATAAAGATCGATGCCCTCCGGGCGTTGCGGTTGCACCGCGGCCAGGGTGTCGTCCAGCAGCGCGCTTTGCCGGTACAGGGCGTCTTCGGCCAGCAACGCGGCGGGGTCCGCCGGTGGTCCTCCCGGGGCCGACGCGTCATCGCCGGTGAACGCATCGATCACGCCGCCGAGCATCGTTTCCGCGACTTCCTCGTTTCCGCCCCAGTACTCGCCGTGGCGGAACCAGCCCTCGCGAACCTCGCCGTCGGCAGTGACCAGTCGCCCGCGCCCATGGAACCGTTCGTCCCGGAACTCGCCTTCGTAGTGACTGCCGTCCGCGCCGTCGTAGCTGCCTTCACCTTGCAGCCACCCCTGCTCGAAGGTGCCTCGGTAGACATTGCCGTCCGCGTCGGTGTAGACCCCTTCTCCGTTGGGGCGCCATTGCCGGAAGTGGCCTTCGTGGCGGCTGCCGTCGGCGGCCTCGTAGACACCCTCGCCCTCGAAGACGCCGTCGACGAACTCGCCCTTGTAGACGTCACCGCCGGTGAGCTCCAGGCGTCCCTCGCCGTGCATGGTCAGATCCCGCACTTCGCCGGTGTAGACAGTACCGTTTTCCGTCAGCCGACCCTCGCCGAAGGCGCGGCCATTGCGGAAGGTTCCTTCGTAGACGGTGCCGCGTGGCAGCTCGAGTCGCCCCTGGCCGTGGGCGATGCCATCGCGGAATTCACCGACGTAGTGACCACCGTCGGGATAGTCCCGCGTTCCGTGTCCGTCGGGAGAACCGTTGGCGAGCTCGCCCTCGTAGCGCGCCCCTTCCGCGGGGCCGACGAGCACGCCTTCGCCGTGCATGCGGCCGTTGTCGAAGTCGCCTTCGTAGTGCGCGCCATTGGGCCATTCCAGGCGCCCCTGGCCCTGGGCCAGACCCTCCTCCAGGGGGCCGTAATAGCGGCCGCCGTCGGGGAAGATCGCGTCGGGCCCGGCGGCGTGTGCCGTCGCGGCTGCGAGTATCAGCCAGAGAATCAGTACCAGTATGTCGCGCATCGGGGAGCCTCGTCCGTTGAGATGACAATTCCCGCGAGCTTACGGTTGCAGGCCGTCGTCAGTCACTACCCGGTCGGAAACGCCGTCGCTGTGAAGCTCTCCCGCGCCGCGAGCGTACGCCATCGGGCCGGAGGTTGGCCGGCGGCGACCATTTCGGGCAGGCGGAAGGCCAGGTATTCCAGTGCCACCGCGCTGACCAGGTCACCGAGTCGCGGTAGGGCGTCGATCGCTGCGTCATCGCGATGCCACTGGCGCAATGCTTCCAGGCCACGCCGGATGGCCCGCCGGCGGCGCTGGCCGAGGTGGCCGGTATCGGCGGCCGTGCCGTCGTGCTTGCGGGCGATGACTGTCTGGAAGGCCGCTTCCATCAGACCGTGACCGAGACCGGCCAGTGCCAGGGTGCGCGCGCGGTCATGCTCGGGTACCAGCGATGCGCCGACACCGGTGTCGTCCAGGTATCGGGCGATGAGCAGCGATTCCGTCAGCGCGGCGCCGTCGTCGGTGATCAGCACCGGCACCCGGGCGAGAGGCGCGATCGCGAGCAACCGGGCGTCGTCCTGCCACGGATTCACCCAGCACAGCTCGGTGCGCGCGGCGAGGCCCTTCTCAATGGCCACGATTCGGGCAAGGCGGGCGAACGGGGAGGTGGCGTTGAGGTAGAGCTTCATGACCGGCAGGCTCCTTCGCGTGGGGTGGTGGCTGACGTGTGATGCGGGCCGGCGTGGCTCGCCACGGCGGCGAGGGCCAGAGCCGCTGCGGCGCCGGCGAAAAGCGGCGCGTAGCCGCTCGCCGCGAACAGCGCGGCGAAGCCGTAGCCCGCGGCTGCCTGCGCCAGGGCGAATGCCGTGGTTGCCCACCCCCAGACCCGGCGGTGAGCAGCGATGCCCACGATTTCGGCGAGCCGGCCGGATGTGAGGGTGACGACGCCGGGCACCAGTGCCCCCATCGCCAGGGACGACACGGCGAGTGCCACGGGCGTCGAGGTGATCAGCGGCAGGCCGACGATGACCGCCTTGGCGGCGAGGGCGCCGGTGAGTGCGCTCCGCCAGCCCAGCCGCCCGGCCACCCGTCCGACCACGAGCGGGCCGAATACGGCACCGACGCCGAACAGTGCCCACTGCAGGCTCGCCGCCGCCATGCCGAGCCCTAGCCCGCGGGCGAGATAGTCGACCCAGAAGACCGTATGCGGGACGAAGCCGACCGCGTCCAGTGTGTAGGCGACGATAACCGTCGCGCTCAATGCCAGCAGCGCTCGCGCCGGCGGCGCCTGCGCGGAGGCTTCGGTGGCCGCCTTCTCGTCGGGTTGCCGGCAGCGCCAGCCGAGGATCGCGGCGGCGAGTGCGCACGCGCCGAGTGCGACCCAGGCGGCGGTCAGGCCGGTGCGGAGCAGCACCGGTACCAGGATGGCCGAGAGCAGCACACCGATACCGATGCCGGTGAAGCTCTGCGCGGCGGTGGCGGCGCGTCGGGCCGGCGGCACGGCGGCGATGACCATGGACACGCCGACGACCATCAGCACGGCACCGCCGAGCCCCGCAGCGAAACGCCACAGGAAGAACCAGGCGAACGGTGCGTTCGCGGCGCACAGCAAGAAGCTCAGGACCACGGCGACGAAGGATGCCCGCAGGCAATGCTCCGCACCCAAACGTTCGGCGAGGCGGTGGGCGGAGACCGCGCCCACCAGGTACCCCAGCAGGTTTGCGGCGCCCAGGTAGGCGGCCTGCGAGCCCGAGAACCATGCTGCGTCCACCATGGCGGGTATCAGCGGCGTGTAGGCGAAACGCGCCAGTCCGATGCCGGCAAAGGTGACGGCGGCCCCGGTGATACCGGGTGCAATGGCGGGCAAACGCATGGCGGTCTCCGTACGGCAGTGGATGTGCTCACGGTAGGCGGTTCCCGACATGTTTGAAAACGATTTATATAGCTGTCTGCTATCATTTTTAGTGATATATCATGGAGAGCCATTCCGCGATGCAGCTTCGTTCTCTGCGGCTGTTCGCCGCCGTGGCCCATACGGGCAGCTTTGTGGCAGCAGCCGAGCGATCTCACACGGTTCAGTCGAACGTCACCGCTCACATCAAGAAGCTCGAGGCCGAGCTCGGTCGGCAGTTGCTGACCCGATCCGGGCGGGTCGGCCTCACGCCGGCGGGCCGGTCGCTGCTGCGCCACGCCGAGCGGTTGCTGGCGTTGCACGATGCGGCGGTGGCGGAGGTGGTGGACGGCTCCGAGCCAACCGGCGCGTTGCGCATCGGTTCGCTGGAGACGGCGGCCGCGGTGCGTCTGCCGCCGTTGCTGGCCGAATTCCACGCGCAACATCCGGCGGTCAATCTGGAACTGGTCACGGGAACCACCGCCGAGTTGCTGGACCGCGTCACCGACGGCCGGCTCGATGGCGCGTTCGTGGCCGGCGAGGTGCCGCTCGCCGGCTGGCGTGTGGTCGATGCGTTTCGCGAACGCCTGGTGCTCGTCACACCGTCCACGCAGCAGGCCCCGCCGGACGCCGATCACCTCGGCCGGACCGCGTTCATGGCCTTTCGCCAGGGCTGCAGCTATCGCCAGCGTATCGAGCTCTATCTCGCCGAACGGGGCGTGTCGGCGGCCCGCATATTCGAATTCGGTACGGTGGAGGCCATGCTCGGCTGCGTTGCCGCCGGTATGGGCTATGCAATGCTGCCGCAGGCCATCGTCAGCGCCCAGGGGCCGCGGTTCGGGGTTCACGGTCTGGCGTTGCCGGGGCACGTGGCCGAGGTCGTCACACGTTTCGTGTGCCCGCCGTTGCAGGCGCAGTCCGCTGCGCTGAAGGCGTTCGTCGCCTGCCTCAACGCGGCGACGGATTCCAACGCCGCCGCGGCGGCGCCTACAATGCCGGCATGAACGAGGAACGACGACGCTATTGTCCGCAGTGCGGCGGCGGGTTGGTCACGCGCACGCTGGGCGGCGTTCAGCGTCTGGCGTGTCCCTTTGACGGCTGCGGGTTCGTGTTCTGGGACAATCCCGTGCCGGTGGTGGCGGCGATTGCCGAGACCCCGGACGGTCGCGTGACGCTTGCCCGCAATGCCGGCTGGCCGCCGGGCAAGTTCGGTCTGGTCACCGGTTTCCTGGAGCCGGCGGAAACCCCCGAGGAGGGCATTCTGCGGGAGGTGGCCGAAGAGCTCTGCGTGGCGGGCGAGATTCGCGAGTTCGTGGGAATCCATGCCTATTACCGCAACAATCAGCTGCTGCTCACCTACCACGTCGCGCTTCTGGGCGCGCCGCACGCGGGCGAGGAACTCGCCGAGGTACGCTGCCTCGACCCGGCGGACATCCGTCCCTGGCCCCACGGGACGGGGCCCGCATTGTTCGAGTGGCTGCAGAGCCGTGGACACGCACCGGAATGGGGACCGTCGCAGCGATGAGCGAGGGGCGGCTGCGCATCGGCACCTCGGGTTATGACTATCGCCACTGGCGTGGGGTGCTTTACCCGGAGTCGCTACCGCGCCGTTCGTGGCTGGCCTACTACGCCGAGCGCTTTCCGGCGGTGGAGATCAACGGCACCTTCTACAGCCTGCCCGAACCCGGGACGGTGCGCGGTTGGGCGGCGGCGGTGGGGGCGGACTTCCGCTTCGTGCTCAAGTTCAGCCGCTACGGCAGCCATATGAAGCGCCTCAAGGACCCGGAGGCGAGCCTGGAGCGTTTCCGACCCGTTGCCGCCGCGTTGGGCGGACAGCTCGGTGGGGTGCTGCTGCAGCTTCCGCCGCGCTGGCGTCCCGATGCCGAGCGCCTGGACCGGTTTCTCGCCGCCGCCCCCGAGCTGCCCTGGGTGGTGGAGTTCCGTGACGAGCGCTGGCTGGCCGACGAAGTGCTCGCGGTATTGCGGGCGCACGACGCGGCGCTGTGCGTGCACGATGCACTCGCCGATCATCCGCGCTGTGCCACCGCCGAACGCGTCTACCTGCGTTTCCACGGCGTTGACTACGGCGGGGCGTACTCCGACGAGGCACTGGACGACTGGGCGGCCTGGCTCGCGGGCGAACGCCGGGCGGGGCGCGACGCGTGGGTGTTTTTCAACAACGATCAGGAGGGGCACGCCGTGGTGGATGCCCAGCGGTTGGCCGAGCGTCTCGATGGCCCGGTTTGAGGACCACTTCGGCGGCCACTCCCGTGCCTATGCCGATGCTCGTCCAGACTACCCGGAGGAGCTATTCGCGTGGCTCGCGAGCCGGACGCACGGCCGCGCGCTCGCCTGGGATTGCGCCACCGGCACGGGGCAGGCGGCGTCGCGCCTGCGGACGTACTTCGACCGGGTGATCGCCACCGATGCTTCGCCGGGCCAGGTGCGAAGCGGCCGCGCGGCGCCCGGTGTGGGTTATGCGGTGGCGGAAGCCGCGCACGCGCCCGTCGCCGCCGGCCGGGTGGACCTGGTTGCGGTTGCCCAGGCGCTGCACTGGTTCGATGTCCCGGCATTCTTCGCGGAAGTGCAGCGGGTGCTCCGCCCGGGCGGTGTGCTCGCCGTCTGGGGGTATGGCCTGTGCCGGGTGAATCCGGCGATCGATGCCGTGCTCGCCGACTTCCATGACCGTCGGCTGGCGGCCTGGTGGCCGCCGGAGCGGGCCTGGGTGGCGGCGGGCTATCCCGGCCTCGAGCTGCCATTCACCCCGCTGGAGGCGCCGGACTTCGGCATCGTCCGGCACTGGGATCTGGCGACGTTTCTCGCCTATATAGGCACCTGGTCGGGCGTCAAGAGGGCCGAGGCGGCGGGCGAAGCGCCGGCGAGCGAGCTCCGCCGCGCCCTCGCGCCCCTGTGGGCCGGTGAGCACCGGGTGCGCTGGCCGCTCAGCGTCCACGCCTCGTGCCGGCCAGCCGGTGCATGAACCGTTTACGGGCGTACGAACAGGTCCAGCTGTAACTGGTCTTCGCTGAGGTCGCTGTCAACGCGATAGGCGGCGAAGTCACTGACGCCTTCCTCGCGCAGCACCTGCTCGTCGATGAAGAACCGTCCCGTGCACTCACGGCTGGGGCGGTTGAGAATGGCGTAGGCGGCGTCCGCCACGATCGTGGGGTAGCGCCCGCGTGCCGACATCTCCGGGCCGCCGAGGAGGTTGTCCACCGCCGCGGTCTTCAGCAGCGTGCGCGGCC
This sequence comes from Arhodomonas sp. AD133, assembly GCF_051195215.1. Lineage (NCBI taxonomy): Bacteria > Pseudomonadati > Pseudomonadota > Gammaproteobacteria > Chromatiales > Ectothiorhodospiraceae > Arhodomonas > Arhodomonas sp. AD133. The sequence continues at coordinate 90,912 of NZ_JBNAZM010000006.1, forward strand.
ACAGGGCGTTGAAGGCTACCCCGCGATCCCGGAACTCCTCCGCCATGCCCAGCATGCACATGCTCATGCCGTACTTGGCGATGGTGTAGGCGGGATGATCGCGGAACCAGCGCGGGTGCATGTCCAGCGGCGGTGCCAGCGAGAGCACGTGCGGGTTGGGCGCGTTGAACAGATGCGGCAGGCACTTCTGGCTGCACAGGAAGGTGCCGCGGGCGTTGACCTGCTGCATGAGGTCATAGCGCTTCATGGGCAGCTCGAGCGTGCCGGAGAGGTTGATGGCGCTGGCGTTGTTCACCAGTACGTCGATGCCGCCGAAACGCTCCACCGCCTTTTCCACGGCGCGCTCGACGCTCTCCTCGTCGCGGATGTCGGTGACCACCGGCAGTGCCTTGCCCCCGGCGGCCTCGATTTCCTCCGCGGCGGAGTAGATCGTGCCCGGCAGCCTGGGGTGGGGTTCCACCGTCTTCGCGGCGATGACGACGTTGGCGCCGTCGCGGGCGGCGCGCAGGGCGATCGCTTTGCCGACGCCGCGGCTGGCGCCGGTGATGAGCAGGGTTTTGCCTGTGAGGCTCATGCGTGTTTCTCCCCCTTTAGGCATGGCAACCCGGAGCATAACATACGGTTGCGTATGGTGGCAGCAACCGACGTTACTAATCTTCTCAGAGGTATTGTCATGCGTCAGCCGGTCTGTGCGCCGATGGGGCAAGGCGCGAGGCGCGCCGTGTAGCCGGGCTACATAAGCGCCGAGCAACGCAGAACCATCGGCGCACAGACCGGCCCGAAGGGAGCGTCACAGCGGCCCGGCGGCGGCGTTGCGCTCGCTTGACGTGACTCAGCCACGCCGGCGCGAACGCGCTTTGCCCCCGAACCGCTGTGATGCTCTGACGCATGACAATACCTCTGAGAAGATTAGTAATTGCCCCCTACCGTCAAGCGTAACCATTCCGGAACGCGGCGCTCCAACCAGTAGTCGGCCGCCGCCGGGTGCGCGCCCTCGACGAATCCGACGTGGCCGCCGGTCGCGGTGAGCTCGAGGTCTACCGCCGGCGGCAGGGCATCCGGGTCGGGCAGGCTGGCGGCGGGTATGAAGGGATCGTCGGCGGCATGCAACAGCACGGTCGGGCGATGGATATGATCGAGGCGGCCGCGGGTGCTCGCCCGGGCATAGTAGTCGTCCGCGTTGTCGAAGCCGTGTAGCGGCGCGGTTACCCGGTCGTCGAACACACGCAGGCTGGAGAGTACGCCGAGCTGTTCCAGCGGCCATGGGGCGTCGTCGCGATGGCGGTATTTCGCCCGCATCAACCGGCGGAGGCAGCCGAGTATGTGAGCCTGGTACACGCGCGCGAAGCCGCGGTCGATGTGATTGGCGCATGCGCCGAGGTCGAAGGGTGTCGATATCGCCACTGCGGCGGCGAGTGGCGATTGCCGGCCACGGGCGATCAGCCAGTTGAGGAGCACGCTGGCGCCGAGGGAATAGCCTACGGCGCAAAGCGGGCGATCCGGGTAGCGACGCTGCAACACCTCGGCGACGGCGTCCGGGTCGGGCCAGTCGCCGGCGTGATAGAAACGCCGCTGCCGGTTCGGCTCGCCGGCGGCTCCCCGGAAATCCATGGCGACGCCCTGGAAGCCGGTGCGGGCGAGGGCGGCGAGCTGGCCGCGGATGTACGGCGAACCGGCGCAGCCGCCAAGGCCATGGAGCAGCAGTACCAGCGCACCGGCGCGGGGCGGCCCCCAGTGCAGGCGGACATGGTCGCCATCTGGCAGTCCCACTCGCTCGCCGGATAGAGGCACCCGTGGTGCCGGTCGGAAGACGGCCGGCCAGATCGTCTGCGCATGGGGGCCGGGCAGCCACCATGCCGGCTGGAATGCGCCAGTGGTCGGCGACGCGGCTCGTTCGCTGGACATGGTGCCAGCGTACCCCGCCGGAGGGCGGTGGTGCGATGGTGCGGTGTATCGATACGACCCGTGAGCGCCGGTGTGGCGCGGCCACATCACGTGAGTACGAGCCTGTCGACGAACGCCTAGACATGGTAATGCCTGTCGAAAGGTTACTAATCTTCTCAGAGGTATTGTCATGCGTCAGCCGGACTGTGCGCCGATGGGGCAAGGCGCGAGGCGCGCGGTGTAGCCGGGCTACATGAGCGGCGAGCAACGCAGACCCCATCGGCGCACAGTCCGGCCCGAAGGGAGCGCCACAGCGGCCCGGTGGCGGCGTTGCGCTCGCTTGACGTGAGCCCCGCCACGCCGGCGCGAGCGCGCCTTGCCCCCGAACCGCTCTGGCGCTCTGACACATGACAATACCTCTGAGAAGATTAGTAGTAAGCTCGGGAAACGGGCACTGTCAGCATGACGAATCGGGCAGCGCTTCCGTGATGGCGAGCATGACCCATGGCCGAGGAGTACCAACAACGTGCAACCGGCTCCTGTGGAACGACGCGACTTCTTCGCAGCTCATCCCCCGTTCGATGGCCTCCCCGCCGATCTCCTGATGCTGGTGGCGGAAACGGCGGTGGTGCGGGACGTTGCCGACGGCGAATGTGTTCTCGCGCCGGAGGATGGTCCGCCCGGGACGCTGTGGGTGATCGCCGCCGGCCGTGTGGTCGCGGCGAGTGGCGACGACTCCTCGGCCGACCGGTTCATCGGTGAGGTGCTCGGCGTGGATGCGTGGCGGGAAGGGCGTGCGCTGGAGGTGACCTACCGCGCTGCCGGCGCCACGCGGCTTTACGGCATCCCCGCGGACATGTTCGGTCAATGCATGAGTGCCGATCCGGCGTTCGCTGCGTTCTGGGACGAGGGGGCCGTGGACCTGCTGGCGCGCGGTCACCATGCCGTTCGTCAACGCCCGGGTGACGAGCTCTCCCGTCTCACCAGCCTGGACGTGACCCTGCGCAGCCTCTGCGTGCGCGAGCCGGTGACGACCTCGCCGGGGGAAAGCGTTCGTACCGCGGTGGCCCGCATGCATCGCGAGCGCGTCGGCAGCCTGGTCGTCGTCGCCGACGGGGACGGCGAGCTCAAGGGCATCTTCACGCTGCACGACCTCCGTCGGGTCGTCGCCGACGGCGGCGACCTGGATGCCCCCCTGTCGGCGGTCATGACCCCCAGCCCCCGGACGCTGCCCGGTGAGGCCCTCGCCTTCGAGGCGGTGGTGCTCATGGCCCGTCACCACTTTCGCCACGTCCCGGTGGTGGTGGACGGGCAGGTGATCGGGGTGGTTTCCGAGCGGGATCTGTTCGCCCGTCAGCAGGTCAACGTCGTGCAGATCATGCGGGCGCTGAACGCTGCCTCGGACGTCTCGGAAGTGGTTGCCGTGCGCCATGGCATTCCCCTGCTCATCGATGGGTTGCTCGGCCACGGGGCGGGGGCGGAGCAGATCACCCGCGTGCTCACGCTACTCAACGACCGTACCGTCGCCCGGGTGATCGAGCTGTGTATCGCCACCTACGGCCCGCCGGCCGTGCCCTTCACGTGGCTTGCCTTCGGCAGCGAGGGGCGTGGTGAGCAGACACTGCACACCGACCAGGACAACGGCCTGCTGTTCGACCCCGGTGACGAGGCGCCCGAGGCCGTGCGCAAGCGCCTGCTGCCCCTCGCCCATACCATCAACATTGCCCTCGATCGCTGTGGTTTCACCCTGTGCCGGGGAAATATCATGGCGAGCAATCCGGCGCTGTGTCTGAGCGTCGGGGAGTGGCGGGCCACGTTTTCGCGCCTGATCGCGACCACGACGCCGGAGCACCTGCTCGACTCCAGCATCTACTTCGACTTGCGCCCGGTCTGGGGAGACACGGCCCCGGCAATGCGCCTGCGCGCTCATATGCGTGAGGAGGCGCAGCACAACACGCTCTTCCAGCGGGCGCTCGCCGGTAACGCCCTGAGTCACCGTCCGGCGCTCGGCTGGCTGCGCGGTTTCGCCACTGAACGCGACGAGGAAGGGGCCGGCCGCAGCTTCGATCTGAAGATGCGCGGTCTGTTTCCCTTCGTGGAAGGGGCGCGCGTGCTCGCGCTCGCCGGTGGTATCGAGGCGACGGCGACCAGCGAGCGCCTAGCTGCTCTGCCAGGGGCGGGCATGGCGAGTGCGGAGGATGCGGCGGCCTGGGGGCACGCATTCGCCTTTCTGCAGTTCCTGCGCATGCAGGGTCATCAGGCCCAGAATCGCGCCGGGGAAGCCCTCAGCAATCGCATTGAGCCCGATGGCCTCAACCCGCTCGACCGTCGTGTTCTCCTCGAGGCGTTGCGCCAGGGGCGGGGGCTGCAACGGCGCCTGGCGATTCGCTACCAGTTGTAGTCCGGCGTACTCGTGGAGGTGGGCGGTGAGCGGCGCTACGACCACGCCGGACCGGACACCCGAACGAAAAGAGGGCCCCCGCGGGGGCCCTCCGACGGCTCGCATCGGCGAGCGCGGGCTAGTGCGCGGGTGCCTCCTTGGCGCTCCGCGGCACGCGGACATCCTCGACGAGGTGCTGGATGTGTTCCGGCGGCGGAGCCGTCACCTTGGAGACCAGGTAGGCCGCGGTCACGTTCAGCAGCGCGCCGAGCGCACCGAAGGACTCCGGTTGAATGCCCAGGAACCAGTACTCCGCGGTGTTCGGGAGCATGTTGGTGCCCGGGATGAACAGCCAGCCCTTGTAGGTGAAGATGTAGACCAGGGTACTGGTGAGGCCGACCAGCATGCCGGTCATGGCGCCGGCGCTGTTCATGCGCTTGTTGAAGATGCCGAGCATCAGCACCGGGAACAGCGACGAGGCGGCGAGACCGAAGGCCAGTGCCACCACCTGGGCGGCGAAGCCTGGCGGGTTCAGGCCCAGGTATCCGGCGAACAGCACCGCGCCGGCCATTGCCAGGCGGGCACTTAGGAGCTCGCCCTTCTCGCTGATCCCCGGATTGAATATGCCCTTGATCAGGTCGTGGGAGACCGCTGATGAAATCGCCATCAGCAGACCCGCCGCCGTCGACAGCGCGGCAGCGAGACCGCCCGCGACGACCAGGGCTATGACCCAGTTGGGCAGGTTGGCGATCTCCGGATTGGCCATCACCATGATGTCCCGGTCGACGGTGAGCTCGTTGCCCTGCCAGCCGTATTGCTCGGTCGCGGTCTGGGCGAACTGCTCGTTGCCGTCGTTGTAGTACTGGATGCGCCCGTCGCCGTTCTTGTCCTCCCAGGCGAGCAGTCCGGTCTGCTCCCAGTTCTTGAACCAGTCCGGGCGCTCCTCGTAGAGCAGGTTGCTTGCCTCGGCCCCCACTTCACCGGGCTTCACGGTGTTGATGAGGTTGAAGTAGGACATCGCGCCCACTGCCGGTGCGGTGGTGTAGAGGATGGCGATGAATACCAGCGCCCAGCCGGCGGACTTGCGGGCGTCACGCACGCGCGGGACCGTGAAGAAGCGCACGATGACGTGGGGCAGACCGGCGGTGCCGATCATCAGCGACATCGTGAGCATCATCATGTTGAAGCCGTTGCCTTCCTCCATGGTCGTGTACTGGGTGAAGCCCAGGTCCACGAGTATTCGGTCGAGGGTCTGCAGCAGGTATCCACCACCGCCGGCCTCCAGGGTGCTGCCGAGACCGAGCTGGGGCAGCGGGTTACCGGTGAGCTGCAGCGAGATGAAGATCGCCGGCACGGTGTAGGCGAAGATGAGCACCACGTACTGTGCGATCTGGGTGTAGGTGATGCCTTTCATGCCGCCGAGCACGGCGTAGAAGAAGACGATGGCCATGCCGATGAAAAGGCCCGTGGTGTAGTCCGTCTCCAGGAAGCGGGAAAAGGCCACGCCGATGCCTTTCATCTGGCCTATGACGTAGGTCAGCGATGCCACGATCAGGCACACCACCGCGATGACGCGCGCGGTCTTGGAGTAGAACCGGTCGCCGATGAACTCCGGCACCGTGAACTTGCCGAACTTGCGCAGATAGGGTGCGAGCAGCATGGCGAGCAGCACGTAGCCGCCGGTCCAGCCGAGAAGGTAGACGGAGGCGTCGTAGCCCATGAAGGCGATCAATCCCGCCATGGAAATGAACGAGGCCGCGGACATCCAGTCCGCCGCGGTGGCCATGCCGTTGGCGACCGGGTTCACGCCCTTGCCCGCCACGTAGTATTCGCCGGTGGTACCTGCGCGTGCCCAGATGGCGATACCGATGTACAGCGCGAAGGTGAAACCGACGACGATATAGGTCAGCGTAGTGAGATCCATGCGTGGTTCCCCCGGTTACTCTTCGTGAACGTCGTATTTGCGGTCGAGCGCGTTCATGCGGACCACGTAGACGAAGATCAGCGCCACGAAGAGGTAGATGGACCCCTGCTGGGCGACCCAGAAGCCGAGCGGGTAGCCGGCGATCACGATATTGTTGAGCACCGGGGCAAGGATGATCCCGAAGACGTAGGGGACCACGAACCAGATCACGAGCATCGTCAGCAGAATGCGCAGATGCTCGCGCCAGTACGCGGCCGCCGCGTCCTTGTTGGACTGATCGGACATTGCACTCCTCCTCAATGATTCGCTTCAGCGTTATTGCCCGACCCCGTTGGAACAGGGCCGCTGAAGTCATTCCGGGCCGGCAGTGCCGTGTGGCTCGCCGCCCGTGGCGGGAGTCATGCAGAAATCGTGCAAAGCGTTGACGCCGTGGCGCACATTACCGTACGGCCGTGCACACGGCCCTCGTGCGGCTTGCGTGCCTTCTACGATTTCTCTGCGCGTCGCTGCAGAGACGGTCTCGGTGTTACCGGAGGTAGCAGCCGAGGTAACAGGTAACGCAAAGGCGGGTAACGGTAGGCGGTTGCGTGCCGGGCGGGGCGCCCGGCACGCGTAGCGCCGCGTTAGCGGTTGGCGCGGTTGGCGATGAGCTCTTCGACGACGCTGGGGTCAGCGAGCGTGCTGGTGTCGCCCAGGCTGTCGGTCTCGTTGCTGGCGACCTTGCGCAGGATACGGCGCATGATCTTGCCGGAACGCGTCTTCGGCAGACCCGGGGCCCACTGGATCACGTCCGGCGAGGCGATGGCGCCGATTTCCTTGCGTACCAGTTGTACGAGCTCCTTCTTGAGCTCCTCGGAGGGCTCGTTGCCGGAGACCAGGGTGACATAGCAATAGATGCCCTGGCCTTTCACGTCGTGGGGGAAGCCAACCACGGCGGCCTCGGCCACCTTGTCGTGGAGCACCAGTGCGCTCTCCACCTCGGCGGTGCCCATGCGATGGCCGGAGACGTTGAGGACGTCGTCCACCCGGCCGGTGATCCAGTAGTAGCCGTCTTCGTCCCGGCGGGCGCCGTCACCGGTGAAGTACTTGCCGGTGTAGTGGGTGAGATAGGTGTTCATGAAGCGCTGGTGGTCGCCGTAGACCGTACGCATCATGCTCGGCCACGACCGCGCCATGCACAGGTTACCGTCCGTGGCGCCCTCGAGGACATTGCCGTCGTTGTCGACGAGCTGCGGCTCCACACCGAAGAACGGCAGCGTCGCCGAGCCCGGTTTGAGGTCGGTGACGCCGGGCAGCGGCGAGATCATGATCGCGCCGGTCTCGGTCTGCCACCAGGTGTCCACGATGCGGCAGCGGTCTTCGCCCACGGTGTGGTAGTACCACTCCCAGGCTTCCGGGTTGATGGGCTCGCCCACCGTGCCGAGGATGCGCAGGCTCTTGCGCGAGGTCTTCGTCACGAACTCGTCACCCTGGCCCATGAGCGCGCGGATGGCGGTAGGGGCGGTGTAGAAGATGTTGACGTTGTGCTTGTCCACCACCTGCCAGTGGCGCGAGGCGTCCGGGTAGGTGGGTACGCCCTCGAACACCAGTGTGGTGGCGCCATTGGCGAGTGGCCCGTAGACGATGTAGCTGTGGCCGGTCACCCAGCCCACGTCGGCGGTGCACCAGTAGATGTCGCCCTCGTGGTAGTCGAAGACGTACTTGTGGGTCATGGCCGCCTGCAGCAGGTAGCCGCCGGTGGTGTGCAGAACGCCCTTGGGCTTGCCTGTCGAGCCGGAGGTGTAGAGGATGAACAGCGGGTCCTCCGCATCCATCGGCTCGGCGGGGCAGTCGTCGGAGATGCCGTTAAGGGCCTCGTGGTACCAGACGTCGCGACCGGCGTACCAGGTGACGTCCGCGCCGGTGCGCTTGACCGTGAACACCGTGGACACGTTCGGGCATTCGGCGATTGCCTTCTCCACGTTCTCCTTCAGCGGAACCTTCTTGCCGCCACGCACGCCTTCGTCGGCGGTCACGACCACGCGGCAGTCGGAGTCGAGAATCCGGTCGCGCAACGCCGTGGGCGAGAAGCCGCCGAAGACCACCGAGTGAATCGCGCCGATGCGCGCGCAGGCGAGCATGGCCACCACCGCCTCGGGAATCATGGGCATGTAGATGCATACCCGGTCACCCTTGGCGACTCCGCGCTCCTTGAGCGCATTGGCGAACTTCGAGACGTCGGCGTGCAGCTCGCGATAGGTGATCTCGCGCGACTGATCGGGTTCGTCGCCCTCCCAGATGATGGCCACCTGGTCGCCGCGCCGGTCGAGGTGGCGATCGAGGCAGTTATAGGCGACGTTGAGCTTACCGCCCTCGAACCAGCGGATGTCGCCCTTGATGAGATCGCTGTTGGTTACCTTGTCCCACTTCTCGAACCAGGTGAGGAACTGCTCGGCCTGCTCGGCCCAGAACGCGTCCGGTTCGTCCAGCGAGCGCCGGTACATCTGCTCGTACTGTTCGCGGTTGACGAGCGCGTGTTCGGCGACCTCGGTGGGTACGGGGTAGACCTTGGATTCGGACATCCTGATTCTCCTCCCTTGCGTGAACGGATATCGGTGTTTCTTCGCCCGCTCCTGGCAGTCGATACGGCCCGGTCGCCCGGGGCATGCTCTTTTGATGACCATCAGGCTTGGCGCCGGGTTTTTCAAGTTCGTTTGCAAGTTCCATTCCGAAGCGTTACGCCCAGCCTACGACGATCGGGCGTCCCGGGCGTGTTACGACAGGTAACGTTTTGTCACAGAGCGTAACGCAAAGTCGGGCGGGCGCCGAGGGATGGGCTCGTGGCGAGAATAGCGGGCGCCCGCCATGGGCAGGGCGCCGAGCAGCCGGCGGCTCTGGTGTGACGCCTGGAGGGGGCTCAGTGCAGGTACCCCGGAAACTCCGGCAGCGCATCGACGCTGTCCGGGTCGTGCTGAATCACGAGGCGCGCGTTCGTGTTGTCCACGATCGTTTCGACGCGGTCCATGGAGGCCAGTGTCGCGGCGCGATCGTGGTTGCCATTCGGCACGCGCCGGTGCTCGCGGCTGGGGCGCAGGTGATAGAGATCACCGGAGAGGATCACGACGCCGGCATCGGCCAGCTCCAGTCTCAGGACCTGCATACCGGGGGTATGTCCCGGTGCGTCGAGGATCCGCACGGTGCCGTCGCCGAAGACGTCACGGGCACCATCGATCATGCGCTTGTCGACGCTTTCATGGGCGCTGAACGACCGGGGATCGACGCCGAAGGGCGTGGGGGTTTTGGTCGCCCATGCCAGCTCGTCCCTGTTGATGATCCAGGTGGCGTGCTGGAACCGGTTGGCGTTGCCGGTGTGATCGAAATGCAGGTGGGAGAACGCCAGATAGCGAATGTCGGCCGTTGAGAGGCCCAGTTCGTTGAGCTGTTCGGTCAGCGACGTCGATGCGCTCAACTGAATGCCATGTGCGTTCAACTGCGTGGCCAGCGTTTCCGGCACGCTAACCCGAACGTTGTCGCCGCCAGCATCGCCACCACGGTGAGCGACGTCGTGGGCAATGCCTGCGTCCCACAGCAGCGCGCCTTCGGGGTGGCGGACAAGCAAGCACGGTACTGTCATTGCACCACGCCTGCCATCGTATTCCCCAGTGTCCGAGAACATGCCCATGTTCTCGAAGTCGATACGGCCGCAGTCGAGCGCGTAGAGACGGACTCCATTGACCGCGTCCGCCGCGTTCGAAGGAGACGCCACCGTGAAGGTGGCGAGCGCGGCCAGTAGGGTGGCGTGTAGCAGTCGCCTGCCGGAACTGTACGGTTGCCGTTGGGCGGCGTTCAGGGAAATGCTGGCGAACATCGTTTCTCCTATGCTCTGACGTCGTGAACCGGGGGTTTCTGGTGTTTCCGCCTGCGGTGACATTGCTGTCGCTACGCCACGGCCGGGACCGAGCGGGACCGGAGGCCGAACACGGTCATTGCGGCGGCGATTAGCAGAATGGCGCTGCTCGCCGTGAAGACGCCGGTCGCGCCGCTCACGTCGAAGATCGCACCGCCGCCGGCCGCGCCCGTGGCAATGGCCAGCTGAATCGCCGCGACCAGAAGTCCGCCGGCGCTCTCGGCCTCGTCGGGGACCGTGCGGGTGAGCCAGGTGGACCACGCCACCGGAATGGTTCCGAATGCCAGCCCCCAAAGCGCAACCATCACCGAATCCGCCGCCGGTGTGCCCCCCGTGCCCGCCAGAGTCACGCCGAGCATTCCCATCAGCAGGGGCATTGCGATCAGCGTCAGTCGCATGCTCCGCTCGAGCAGAAAACCGCCGAGAAACGTGCCCAGGAAGTTCGCCACGCCAAAGCCCAGCAGAATGCCGGAGACGCCGCTGACGTCGACGCCGGTCACGTTCTCGAGGAAGGGGCGGATGTAGGTGAAGAACGCGAAGTGGCCGGTGAACATCAACCCGGCGGAAACCATGCCCAGACCCACACGCGGGCGCGCTAGCACCTCGGCGAGGGTGCGCAGGCGCGTGAGCCCGCTCGGTGCCATCCGGGGCAGGGTCGCCAGCTGTACCACAAGCGCCAGGGCCCCGAGCGCGGCGGCGATCAGGAAGACATTGCGCCAGCCGACGATGTCGCCGAAGAAGCTGCCCAGTGGTGCGGCGGCAATGGTCGCGACGGACACGCCGCTGAAGATCATCGACAACGCGCGAGGCACCAGCGCTTCGGGCACGAGGCGCATCACCGTCGCCGCGGACATGGTCCAGAAGCCGCCGAGTCCGGCCCCCAGGAGTATGCGCCCGAGCAGCAGCACGGTGAGGTTGGGCGCGAAGGCGACGAGCAGGTTGGATGCGATCAACAGGACCGAGAAGCCCTGCAGCACCAGCCGCCGGTCGATGCGCCGTGTCACCGTCGTGATCAACAGGCTCGTCACCAGGGCGACCGCCGCAGTCGTCGTGACGGCCTGGCCCGTCAGACCCTCGGTTATGCCCAGGTCTGTTGCCATCGGCGTCAGCAGGCTTGCAGGCAGAAACTCCGCCGTGACAAGCCCGAACACGCCGAGGGTCATGGAGAATACCGCGCTCCAGGCTGGCTCGTTGCTGTGTGTCCACTCGCTCATCGGTGTCTCCCTGTCCGGAGTGTTCTCGTTGCGGTACCGCAGAATACGGTGGACCGTTCGGACGAACCATGCTAGAAACTCCTGAATGTTTGATAATTCCTCCGGGGCAACGCCGGGCGAACGATCGAATGCACCGCCGGGTGAGCTGGACCTGGTGAGCGAGCTCCTGCTGGGGATGCGGTTGAGCGGTGTTCAGTACCGCCGCATTCAGGTGACGCCACCTTTCGGTATCGGCTTCGGGGCGGTGGCGGGATGGGCGCAGTTTCATTTCGTCGCCCGTGGCCCGGTGCTGCTTCGAGTGTCGGGCGGCGCATTGCATACCCTCGATACCGGCGATGCCGTTCTGCTGCCGCGTGGCGGCCCGCACGAGCTCGTCTCCTCGCCTGACCAGGCGAGTCGCGACATCGCCAGCTTCGAGACCGACACCCTATGTGAGACGGTCAGCGCCGTGCGCGCCTGCGCCAGTGACTGTTGCCCGACCGAGACGAAGCTCGCCTTCAGTGGTTGTCTTGATTTCGATCTCGGGAGCATGCATCCGCTGGTCGCTCTGATGCCGGAGGTGATGCATGTCGGCACACTGCTGGAGCGGCATCCCGAGATCATGCCGATGCTCGAGGCAATGGAGCGGGAAGCGCGGACGGAACGGGCAGGCTTCGCGGGCATTCTGGCGCGGCTCGCCGACGTGGTCTCCGCATTCATCGTGCGCGGCTGGGTGGAATGTGGCTGCGGCGATGCGACCGGCTGGATAGAGGCGCTACGCGACCCGCGCCTGGGGCGGGTCATCACGGCGCTTCACCGTGATCCGGGCCGGAGCTGGACCGTGGCCGAGCTGGCGGCGGAAATGGGTAGCTCGCGTTCCGTGTTCGCCGAGCGATTCGTGGCGGTGACCGGGCTGACGCCCCACCGCTACGTCACCGAGCTGCGCATGCGTCTTGCGGCCCGGTGGATCGGGCGCGACCGAATGCCGATCGAGACCGTCGCCCATCGTCTTGGCTACAATTCGCAGGCCGCCTTCAGCCGTGCCTTCAAGCGCGTAACGGGCCACCCGCCCGGTGCGGTCCGCACCGCCGCCACTTCGGGCCCGGATGGCGCGCCGTCGTCATGATTGCCCGGCGGGCTCGCTGACACGTGGCATTCGAAACGGTTAGTAAGCCCGCCGCGGGATGCCCAGGCGCTGGCGCCGTTCCCACAGCGCCTTGCGGCTGATGCCGAGGCGCTTGGCGATTTCCGTTTCCGTCAGCTGGTCCTGGTGCCGGAGGACGAACTCGCGGAAGTATTCCTCCAGTGACAGGTCCATGGCGTTCGCGTCGCCATCACCGTCCGTCTGGGGCAGGGCGAGAAGATCCGCGCTGAGGACCGTTGTCTCCGCGAGGATGACGGCGCGTTCGATCGCGTTTTCCAGCTCGCGCACGTTACCCGGCCAGTGGTAGGCGCGAATGGCGGCGAGCGCGTCATCGCCCAGTCGCATGGGGGGGCGGTTGAGTCGCCGGCAGGTCTTCTCCAGTAGAAACCGCGCCAGTGCCGGCAGGTCCTCGCCACGCTCGCGCAGCGGCGGTAGTCGGATTTCCATCACCTGGATGCGGAAGAACAGATCCTCGCGGAACTCGCCGCGGGAGACCATGGCGTTCAAGTCCCTGTGGGTGGCGGCGACCAGACGCACATCCACACGGCTGGCACGGTCGGCGCCCACGCGCCGGATCTCGCCCTCCTGGAGAACACGCAGCAAACGTGCCTGTGCGGCGAGGGGGAGCTCGCCGATCTCGTCGAGGAACAGTGTCCCCCCATCGGCGGATTCGACAAGACCCCGGCGGCGGCCCTCGGCGCCGGTGAAGGCACCCTTCTCGTGGCCGAAGAGCTCGGCCTCGATGAGCGATTCCGGGATCGCCGCGCAGTTCACGGCCACCATTGCGGCCTCGCGGCGCCCGCTTTGCTCGTGAACGGCGCGGGCGACCAGTTCCTTGCCGGTTCCGGACTCCCCGAGCACCAGCACGGTCGTGTCCGTGGGGGCGACCTTGCGGATACGGCTGAAGACGTTCTGCATGGCCACCGATTCCCCGATGATGCCGGTGACCGGGTACGTGGCCTCCACGTCGGCGCGCAGCGCTTCGTTCTGGCGGGTGAGGCGGCGTTCCTTGAGCACGCGCTCGAGGGTGAGCAGCAGATCGTCGTGGTCGAAAGGCTTCGCGACATAGTCCACCGCCCCCTCGCGCATGGCTTCCACGGCAGAGCGGACGCTCGCGTAGCTCGTCATGATGATCACCGGAACTCCCGGCGCGCGTCGGACCGCCTCGGTGCCCGGCGCCCCGGGCAGACGCAGGTCAGCCAGTATGGCGTCCTGCTGGCTCAGGTCGGTGATGCGTTCGGCTTCCTCCAGCGAGGCCGCCTCGGTGACCTCCATGCCGTGGCGGCTCAGCAGTCGGCGCACGGCACTGCGGATCACGTTCTCATCCTCGATGATCAGCACTCTCGGCATGCGTCGCCCCGTGATGCGTTGGTTGATCGTCGGTTGCGTCCAGGGCGGGCAGGACCACCAGCGCCACCGTGCCCCGGCGGCGGCCGCGTCGTTCGCGCAGGCGCAGCTCGCCGCCATGCTCGCGCAGGATGTTGTAGACCAGCGGCAGCCCGAGACCGGTGCCCTGGCCCGGTGCCTTGGTGGTGAAGAACGGTTCGAGAACCTTGTCGCGAATGCCCGCCGGGATGCCCGGGCCGTTGTCCGTTATCCGTACTTCGATCCGCCCGCGGCGCGCCTGGCAGGCGATGTGTATGTCGCCGTCCTCGCCGCAGGCGTCGACAGCGTTCGTGAGCAGGTTGACGAATACTTGCACGAGCCGTTGAAGATCGCCTTGCACGCGCAACCCGGGGGAGGCCTGCTGGTGAATGCTCACCTCGCGGGCGCGCTTGGACAGGCGGATCACGCGCAGTGCCTCCTCGAGAGCGTCGGCGATATCCACCGGCACAGGCGCCTGTTCCTCGCGGCGGCCGGCGTGGGCATAGCTCACCAGGGTCTGCACGATAGTGTTGATGCGCTGGGTCTGCGCGAGGATGTCCTCGGCATAGGCGGGCAGCTCGGCGTTCGGCACACCGGCACGCAGCTCCTGGGCCAGGCAGGCGACGCCGGTAACCGGGTTGCCGATCTCGTGCGCGACGCCAGCGGCGAGACGGCCGATGGAGGCGAGCCGCTCGCTGTGGGTGAGCTCCCGCTCCAGGCGTTGCAGCTCCGTGACGTCCTCGACCAGCAGCAGACGGTCACCGCCGGTGCCACCGCGCCCGCCACCGATGAACGCACGGTGCAGGGACAGCCATCGGGTCTCCTCCGGCAGCTCCAATGGGCGCTTGTAGGCATGGTTCTCATCGGCGTCCAGGAACTCGGCCAGCAGGGGGCCCCAGGGGGCCGGCAGCTCCTCGACCCGGCGCCCGATCACCCGCCCTGAAGGCAGGCGGGTGAGCGCCTGCATGGCCGGATTCCATCGTACGATGCGGGCGGCTGGCGTGACGGCGGCCACGCCCAGGGGCAGGTCCTCGAGGATCTGGCGGTGGTAGCGGCGCAAATCGTCCAGCTCCGCGGCCAGTCCGCGGAAGCGGCTGCGTGAGCGCTCCAGGCGTTCCTCGATGAGGCGGACGTTCTGCGCCAGCGCGGTGCGGGTATCGGTATCCACCCGCAGGCGCTCGTCGACGATCATGCGCGCAAGAATCGGCCCCATCATGCCGGAGAGGTTACGCTCGATCTGCTCGCGCAGCTGTTGCAGACGGTCCGGGCGGCTCTCCTGCCAGTCGATACCCTGATCGGCCAGCGCCTTGGCCACTTCCGCGCGCGCCGCCGCGCCGCCGGTTACCGGCGCGAGCTGCTCGACGAACTGTGCCGGGGAGTCGAGTTGCAGCGCGCCCTCGGGGATGGCAGTGCTCACGTCACGACAGGCTGCCGCCGCCTCTGCCTCTCTGGGGGTGGGGCGGGTGGCCAGGGAGACGAGCGCGAAGATCGCCGCGTTGATACTCACCGACCAGAAAGCCACGGTGGCGAAGAAATCCGCACCCTGGGTGCGGGAGACATCGAGACCGACGATGACCACCGGGCTGATGGTGGTCAGCGCCGGCAGCAGCACCGCTGCCCCCCAGATGGCACCGCCGGCCATGAGGCCGGCGACGAAGCCCGAGCGCGTCGCTCGGGACCACAACAGCACCCCGACCACGCCCGGGACGAACTGCGCCATGGCGAGAAACGAGATGAGGCCCCAGGAGACCAGGCCCTCGCTGCGCTCGAGCAGCAGAAAGAACAGGTACCCCGCGGCGATGATGGCCACGATCAGGGTGCGCCGTGCCCAGCGCAGTGCCGCGTAGAGGTTGTGTTGCGGCGTCGGCCCTACCAGCGGCAGCAGAAGATGATTGAGCGACATCGACGACAGCGCCAGCGTGGTGACGATGATCATGGCGCTCGCCGCGGAGATGCCGCCGAGATAGGCCACCAGGGCGAGCACGGGCGAGTCGCTGAGAATTGCCATGCCGAGCACGTAGTAGTCGGGCACCGTGCCGGGGTCGAGACTGTTGCCGGCCCAGAGAATGGGCGGTACCGCCAGTGAGAGCAGCAGCAGGTAAAGCGGAAAGCCCCAGCTCGCGGTCAGCAGAGCGCGCGGCCGCAAATTCTCGGTGAAAAGCATGTGAAACTGACGCGGCAACAGGAAGGCGGCGCTGAAGGCGAGAAACAGCAGCCCACCCCAGGCCTCCCCGCGCATGGGTGCGTAGAATCGCTCCAGTTCCCGGGGGTGGGCATCGAGCCAGGTCTGGATGCCACCGATACCGTCGAAAGCCATGGAGACGGCCACCATGGCGACCAGCAGCAGCGCGATCAGCTTGATCAGCGACTCGAAGGCGATGGCGGCCACCAGTCCCACGTGCTTCTCGCGCGGGGTGACGTGCCGTGCGCCGAATATGATGGCGAAGACGCTGACCAGCACGCAGAAACCCACGGCGATGGGGCCGGGGGAGGCCTCGCCGCTCAATACCTGTGTGGATTCCGCCACCGCCCGGATCTGCAGCGCCAGGTAGGGGAGGCTGCCGGTGAGCATCAGCAGTGTCACGATGACGCCGGCGGCCTGGCTGTTGAAGCGAAAGGCGAAAATGTCCGCCAGCGAGGTGAGCTGCCAGTGGCGCGTCAGGCGCAGCAGTGGCATCAACAGCAGCGGCGTCAGCGCCATGGCGAGGGCGACGCCGAGATAGATGGTCACGAAACCGATGCCCTGGCGGTCGGCGAATCCCACGGCACCGTAGTAGCTCCAGGTCGTTGCGTAGACCCCCAGCGACAGCACGTACACGGCCGGGTGTGCCGCCAGCCGCCGGGTCCAGCGGCCGCGCTCGGTGCCGTAGGCGATGAGAAAGAGCAGCAGCAGATAGGCGATCGCGCTGACGAACAGCGTGCCGAGATCAAATCTCATTGCGTGCCAGGCGACGCGCGCTCGCCGCGATGGCGGCGATGATCAGGGCCCACAGCGCGAAGGGGACGTACCACGGCGGTGCCAGCGACGACCACCAGTCGCTCGCCGGCGATGCGAACACCATCAGCGTTAGCAGGAAGACGATAAGACTCGGTGCGTGCGGTCCGTAGTCCACGTGCGATGGCATGGGCGGTGCTCTCCTCCAACTGTTACTGAACGTAGCACATTTGGTGCTCCGGAACAGAAGTCCCTTACCGACTTTTCGAAAGCATTGTCAGGCCTCAGCGGCCGTGTACGCGGTTGTTCGCTTCGACAGGCCTTCGCGGTATGCCGCCACGATGGGCTTGCGATATCCCGAGTCACTCGCCCCGGTGGTCAGGGGCGCGAGGGGCGACGCGTAGCAACGTCTGGATGAGCGATGGGCAACACTGTCCATAACGGCGCCTACGCCCACCGGCAGGATGCCCCCTGTGCCTTTCCAGGGGACGGAGGACCGATGACGTCCGGGAGTGCGGTCAATGCGTTCCGGATCGTCAGGCCGCCGTCCGGTCTCCCTCGGGCAGCGCGCCGGGTTGCCAGTGTGCGCTTGCCCAGGCGAGCTGCTCGGCGGGAGGGGCACCGTGCAAGTGGCTCGGTGGTGCGTGGCCCAGAAAGCGCAAGGCCCGGGTGAGGTTGTCGGCGGCGTCGACGTCGCGAATGGGCTCGGCACGGGTCTGTTTGCTGAGCTTGCGCCCATTGTCGTGCATGGCCAGCGGCAGGTGCAGATGGCGAGGACGGGGTAGGCCGAGGGCATCGCGCAGGGCCATCTGCGGGGCCGTGGCGATGAGCAGGTCGGCGCCGCGGACGATGTCGGTGACCCCGATGTCGTCATCGTCGACGACCATCGCCAGGTGGTAGGCGAACAGGCCGTCGCCGCGGCGGATGATGAAATCGCCGATCTCCGTGGCGATGTCCGCTTGTTGTGGTCCGAGTCGGCGGTCCGTGAACGTGCACGGCGTATCCGGCGACCGCAGCCGCCAGGAGCGTGCGCGCTTGCCCGGCGCCAAACCGTCGCGACAGGTGCCGGGATAGACGATGCCCGCCGGGCCGGGGTGGCCGGTGGCCTTGAGCTCGCGACGGGTGCAGCTGCAGGGAAAGGCGAGCCCCCGTTCGATCAGCGTCTCCAGGGTCGTGGCGTAGGCGTCGTCGCGCTGTGTCTGGTAGACGATATCGCCGTCCCAGCTCAGTCCGTGGTGCTCCAGGCTGCGCAGGATGGCCGAGTCGGCCCCGGCAACCGCACGCGTGCGGTCCACGTCCTCGATGCGCAGTGCCCAGCGGCCGCCGTGGTGGCGGGCATCGAGCCAGCTTCCCACTGCCGCCACCAGCGAGCCGAAATGGAGCGGTCCCGTCGGGCTGGGGGCGAAGCGGCCGATATAGTGAGATGACGCAGTGTGAGCCATGGCGAGCGTGTGTCGTTCCCCCGGGATATCGACGAGCGCGAACCTGTACGAATCGTCTCAGAGGTATTGTCATGCGTCAGCCGGTCTGTGCGCCGATGGGACAACGCGCGAGGCGCGCCGTGTGGCCGGGCTACATAAGCGGCGAGCAACGCGGGACCATCGGCGCACAGACCGGCCCGAAGGGAGTGCCACAGTGGCCCGGTGGCGTTCATGACACATGACAATAGCTCCGAGCAGATTAGTACGCTAAACCGCCGGTGGCGAAACTTCCAAGCGGTCTCGGGCGGGTCGTCGTGCAGGCGGGGCGTGCTGCGGCGGAGCACACGGGCGCTCCGCCGCGGGATGGGGCTCGGGCTACGGCAGCCAGCCGTTGACCATGTCCGGGTGCGTTTCCACCCAGCGCTGCGCCGTTTCGAAGGGGTAAGCCCCTTTCATGCGGCTCCAGATCAGCAGCTGCCCCATCTGTTCGGGGGTCCAGCGGAAGCTGTCCAGGAAAGCGTAGACGTCGGCGGGCACGTCCTTGTCCAGGCCCTCACGCACCATGGTGTGAATGGTCTCGCCGGTGCTGAACACGCCCTTGGGGTCATCGAGGTACTTCAGCCGCCAGCGGGCGAACTTCCAGTGGGGCTCCCAGCCGGTGACCACGATCCAGCGGTGCTGGGCGATGGCCTGTGCCAGGGCTTCGGTCATGGATTCCTCGCTGCCGGAGACGAGCGTGTAGTTGGTCAGCCCGTATTCGCGAATCGCCGCCCGTGCCTGCTTCATGATGCCGGCAGCCGGATCGATGCCGATGATCTGCCCTTTGAAACGGTCGGCGTACTGGCTGAGATCCGCGATGGACTCCGCCTTGATATACGGTTCGGTTTCCTGGGCGGACTCGGCGGTCTGGCGCTGCGTGGAGATGTCCGGCACCACCAGCCCGGTACGCACCCCTTCCATGTTCGGCCCCAGGTCCACCATGGTTTCCCCGAACTGGTCGAGGTAGTGGCCGTGGGTGCTCGGCAGCCAGGCGGAGAGCATGACGTCCGCCTTGCCCTCGGAGACCGAGCGCCACATGTCGTCGGCGGTCATGGCGATGAGCTCTACGGGCTGGTCGAGGTGTTGCTGCAGTACCACCTTGGCCACGTTGGCCGACGCGGTGGAGGACGACCAGCTCACGTAGGCGATGCGCAGTGGTTCGGCGGCCGCGTTCGTGCCGGTCGTGGCAAGCACGAGCAGGCTGGTTGCAACCGCCATGGTGAGCCGTTGGAGGCGACGGGTGACGGTGATTGGCGCACTCATTGCTGCGGCCCTCCCTCGCTGCTCGGGTTATCGCTGTCGCCGGGGTTGTCGGTGGCCGGGGCGGAACGTTCCGCAGCCGGGCGCAGATCCAGGTGCTCGTGGGCGACGTAGCCCTGGAGTCCCTTGACCAGGCTGTAGCAGAGGAACAGTAGCAGCAGGCAGAAAGGCAAGCCCGTGGTGATAGCCGCCGTCTGCAGTGCCACCAGGCCGCCGCCCCAGAGCAGGGCCGCCGCCACCACGCCCTCGGTGACCGCCCAGAAAATGCGCTGCACCACCGGTGGGTCCTCGACCCCGCCGGCGGTGATGATATCGATCACCAGAGATCCGGAGTCCGAGGAGGTCACGAAGAACGTGATCACCACCAGGGTGGCGAGCAACGAGGTAATGGTCGAGAAGGGGAACTGCTCGAGGAAGAAGTACAGCGATTGCGGCAGATTCTCCTGCACCGCCTTGCCGATGCCACCGGCACCGAAGACCTCGATCTGCAGCGCGCCGTCACCGAAGACGCTCAGCCACAGGAACGTTACCACGGTGGGCACCAGCAGCACGGCGATGATGAACTGCCGGATGGTGCGGCCCCGCGAGACGCGCGCGATGAACATGCCCACGAAGGGCGACCACGCGATCCACCAGCCCCAGTAGAACACCGTCCAGCCGTTCTGCCAGTCGCCGCCGGTATAGGTTTCGTTCCAGAACGAGAGGAAGAAGAAGTCGTCCAGGTAATTGCCCACGTTCTCCACGAAGCCGTTCAACATGAACAGCGTCGGCCCGCCGATGAACACGAACAGCAACAGCAGCCCGGCGACGATGATGTTGAAGTTCGACAATCGCTTGATGCCGCCGCTGACCCCGAGCACCACCGAGACCGTGGCCATGGCGGTGATGATGGCGATGAGCACGGTTTGCACGGCCGGGTTCTGCGGTAGCTCGAACAGGTGATTGAGCCCGGCATTGACCTGGCTGACCCCGAGGCCGAGGGAGGTCGCCACGCCGAACAGCGTCGCCACGGTGGCCAGTATGTCGATCAGGTTGCCCCAGAAGCCGTGGATCTTCTCGCCGAGAACCGGGTAGAACAGGGCGCGGATGGAAAGAGGGGCGCCGCGGTTATAGGCGAAGAACGCCAGGGCCAGGCCCATCAGCGTGTATACCGCCCACGGGTGCAGCCCCCAGTGCAGGAAGGTGGTGCGCATGGCGTCCTGGGCGGCCTGCGCGCTGCCGGGCTCGGCGCCGTGCGGCGGTGCCACGAGGTGATACATGGGCTCGGCGACGCCGTAGAACAGGAGTCCGATGCCCATGCCGGCGCTGAAGAGCATGGCGAACCAGGCGCCGATGGAAAACTCCGGCGTGGCGTCGTCGCCGCCGAGGCGTATTCGTCCCCACCGCGTGAACGCCAGGAAGATCACGAAGAACAGGAAGATGTTCATCGACAGCACGTACAGCCAGCCGGTGACGTTGGCGATCCACGCCTGGATCGCGCCGAAAGCACCCTGCATGGCGTCGAGGAAGACGAAGCTTGCGACGACGAACAGCAAAATGAGCCCGCCACCGATGAAGAATACGATGGGATTTAGATTTATGAACTCGGAGCCGTCCTTGCCCTTGATGATCAGGTTCTGCTGCATGGCTCCCTCCCCCTCATGACGGTGATGGTATTCATTGTTGGCCCGATGGGCGTCGGGGTGTTCGGCGCAGGTTTCGATCGCGAGGACACGAAGTCCGGACGACGGAAAGGCAGCAAGGGCAGGGGCCGGAGGACTCCATGACCCTGCCTCACCGAGGACCGATGCGTTTCCCCGGACCAGAACGCCATGGCTTTGTCTTCGTTGCACTGCGAACGTCTGCAGGAGTATAGAAAACGTGGCGCGAACCGGCGACAAGGACGGTGCACGGCATGGCGAACTGCCCCGTGCGACCGGGGTCCACAGGGTAATGACCGTTTACGCCGGACGTTACAGCGGGGCCGTGCGAGGTTCCCATGGCGATGACCCATTCCCGGCACGCGTTGTATGTGACAGCGCGTGTGTTGTTGCTCGTCGTGTCCACCTTCGGTTCGGTCCACCTGCTGGGCTGTGCGGGCAGCGATGAGTCCATGCCGTGGGGCGAGGCCCCGTACGCTCAGGAGCATCCGGTGTATCTGCGCGAGGTGGCGCGCTATCAGCGTGAGCTCGAGGCACTCCGCCAGGCGCTCGATGCCCTGGAGCGCAACCGCGCCCTCTACATGGCGCGCGGTGACGAGAACCGCTGGACGCTCCACGGGTTACGGCGATTGCCCGGGTGGGATGCGGCTCTCGCCCGGCGGCGCGACGCCGCTCGCGAAGCCTACGAAGCGGCATGGGCGCGTTGGGCCACCCAGCGGATGGTGACGCTGCCGCTCGATCTCAGCCGCCCTGCGCCGACCCCGCGAGCGGCCCGTCGTCACCTGTGGCACTACAATCTCGAACGGCTCCGACGCTGGGCAGCGTACTTGCGTGCCGAACTGCTATACCGGGATATGGAGCTCGCAGTGATACGCGCGGACTACGGCCGATATGACCCCATCGGACAACGGCGGTGAGCGTCCGCGGCGATCCCGCGCCAGCGACCCGTCGGCGAACACGCCCAGTCGTTTCGATGAGCTGCTCGGCAAGGCGGTGATCATTGGCTGCCTGCTGCTCTTCGCCCAGGTGGTCTGGGTGGGGATCCAGGGGGCGATCGACAGCCAGAAGGACCGTCCGAATGCCGCTCCCGAGAGCTCCGTGAGCGCCGATGAGTGATCGTGACGGCGAACCGGCTGCTTCGGCGTCGTGTTCGCGCTAAGGTGGGACGTTGTCAGCATTCGCAGCGCAGTGTGAGCCAGCGACCCATGCCTTTCCGACTTGCCGACCGGGTGAACCGGATCCGTCCTTTTCACGTCATGGAGCTGTTGCGCCGGGCCCACGAGCTCGAGGCCGCCGGTGGTGACGTGGTGCACATGGAAATCGGCGAGCCCGATTTCCCTACCGCCAAGCCCGTGGTCGAGGCGGGCCGTCAGGCACTGACCGCGGGACGGACGCACTACCTGCCGGCGGCCGGACTGCCGGCCCTGCGTGAGGCCATTGCCCGGCACTACGCCGACGATTACGGCGCGCACGTGCCGCCGGAGCGCATCTTCGTCACCCCGGGCGCGAGCGGGGCCCTGACCCTGGCCATGGCCCTCGTCGCCGGGCCCGGGGAGTCCGTATTGCTGCCGGACCCGGGGTATCCGTGCAACCGCAACTTCGTGGAGCTGGTCAACGCCGTGCCGCGGTTGGTTGCCGTGGGGCCGGAGGACGATTTCCAGTTGACTCCGGAGGCTGCCGAAGCCGCGATGGATGAGTCCACCGCGGGCATGCTCGTGGGTTCGCCGTCCAATCCCACCGGTACGGTGGCCAGCGCCGGGGCCTTGTCGGGAATGGCGGAGCTGGCGGACCGGCACGGTCTGGCGCTGATGGTGGACGAGATTTACCACGGTCTCTACTACGGCGACCGGCCGGCGAGCGCGAGCGTGCACGCGCCGCAATCGCTGATCGTGAACAGCTTCTCCAAGTACTTCGGCATGACCGGCTGGCGGCTCGGCTGGCTGGTGGTGCCGCCGGGCCTGGAGGGGGCGGCGGAGAAGCTCATTCAGAATCTCTACATCAACGCGTCGACGCCGGCACAATACGCCGCGCTCGCCTGCTTCACACCGCAAGCACGGGAGGTGTTCGCGGACAGGCGCGAGGCATTTCGCCAGCGCCGTGACTTCCTGTTGCCGGCGCTGCGCGAGATCGGATTCCGCATCCCGGGAGAACCGGCGGGCGCGTTCTACCTCTATGCGGATGTGAGTGCGCTCGCCGACGATAGCGAGGCGCTCGCGCGGGCGTTGCTGGAGGAGTGTGCGGTGGCCGCGACCCCCGGGCTGGACTTCGAGCAGAGTGCCCCCGAGCGCCATCTGCGCTTCGCCTATACGACGTCCCTGGAGCGGCTGGAGACCGGCGTCGAGCGTATCGCGCAGTATCTGCGGTAGGGGAACGTTGAACACGATGCTGTGAGTCTGTTTCCGCGCCCGTGCCCGCGCCAGTCGGCGGCCACCGTCGGGGTAAGGTCCGGTGGCGGGCGTTGCGGCGGGAGACGCTGTGAATCCTTCCCTGGACGCTCGGATGCGGCCGTCCATGGCCGCATACGCTCCCGCCGCAACGCCCGCCACCGGACCAAGCACTTGCCGCGGCGTCTCCACGGACCTTCCCTGGACACCGAGTCCAGAACCCCAGAACCCGAAAAGTCCTACACCGCCGCCTCCTCCAACCGGTACTCCCGCAGGTCGCTGCGCAGCAGCGTGGCGGCAATCACCCCGGTGGGCATGACCAGCAGGTTCAGCACCGGAATAATGGTCATGGCCAGCAAACCCGCGCCGAGGCCCAGGTGCAGCAGGCGCCGGCGGCGGATGAGAATGCGCTGGTCGGCGAAACGCAGGCCATGATTGCCAAGGGGGTAGTCGCTGTATTCCAGCGCGATGATCCAGGCGCCGTAGACCGCCCAGGCCAGTGGCGCGATGACGTTGATCACCGGAATGAAGAACAGTAAGAGCAATGGTGCGCCCAGCAGCGCGAAATGGCCGATCTTGCGCAGCTCGTCGGTGACCGCCGTGGCGGTCTCCACGACCAGGCCGCCAGCGGCGACCTCCGGCGGCATGTGACCGGTGGCCCGATGCTCCACGCGCGCGGAGAGCATGCCGTTGAATGGCGAGCCGACGAGGTTGGCGACGGCGGTGAACGTGTAGAACATCAACACCGCGCCGGCGAGCACGAACAGCGGCCACAGCAGCCAGCGCAGTATCACCACCGCCACCGTGAGAGCGTCGCCGAGCCAGCCGCCGATGTCGATCTCCGACGCCCTCGGCAGCAGCCAGTCGAGTAGTGCCTGGTAATATTCCGCCCCGAGCCAGAAAAGGCCGGCGAAGACGACGATGTTAATGGCGATGGGCAGCACGACGAAACGCCGTAGGCCCGGTTCGGTGAGCAGTCCGAAGCCGCGGGGCACATAGCTGATGCCCCGCAGGAAATCGCCGATCATGAACGCCTCCCTCAGTAGCAGAGCGGGGGGATTCTACGTGGCGCACCCTCGGATGCGCCACGTTGCCCGGCGATCAGTCCTCACGCTCGACGGTGTCGATGCGATAGAGCGTCGTGCTGCCGCTGATTTCGTTGCCCACCGCCAGCAGCGGGGCGTCCACCGGGCTCGCCGCCGCCGGGACGAAGACGATGCCTTCGGGGCCCAGGTCACCGGCGGTGCCGGCTTCCGGGTCGCCGCCGAGGTCGCGGTTGTTGACGTACTCGACGAAGCGCGGGGACTCGGGGTCGGTCACCTCGTAGACCATGATCCCGCCCATGCGCTCCAGACCGATGAAGGCGTAGGTCGCGCCGTTGACCTCGCCCACGTCCAGTGCTTCAGGCTCGCTGCCCTTGTTGTCGCTGCGGCTGTCGCCGTCGTTCTCGTCGTTGTCATTGTTGAACGACTCGCCGTAGCGTGCCGCGGTGATACGGGCGAACTCGCTGCCGCTGTCGGCGACCAGGCCATCGTCCGACCAGATGGAGAATGAGCGCGCGCCGAAGGCATAGAGGGCGTCGTAGTCGCCGTCGCCATCGTCGTCGCCGAGCGTACTGGTGATCGTCAGCGGTCCGATGGCCGCCTGCACGCCGGCGGCGTTGGGGAACGCCGTCGGGTCGAGGGTCACGTCGCTGACCTCGGTCTCTTCATCGAACGCGTCGTATTCGCGGGCATCGCCTTCGTTGGCGGTGATGACGTAGTCGGTGCCGTCGATGCGGAAACTCGCGACGGCGTCGGGTTGGTACAGGCCGAACACCGGGCGCTGCATGATGTTGACGCCGTCGTCGTCATTGCCGTCGATCTCGTTGCCCGGGAGGCTGTGATCCTTGGCCCCGAGGCCGCGGACCGCAGTGATGGCCGGCTCGGTGAGGTCGATCTCGGCGAGGGCGTTGTTCTCCTGCAGCGATACCCAGGCACGGTCGCCGTTCTCGGACACGGTGATGTATTCCGGCTCCAGATCCTCGGCCACGCTCGCGCCGGGGCCGAAAACTCGCGCGCCGGCGGCGCGCAGCTCGGCCTCTCGGCCATTGAAATCGTGAAAATCCAGGTGCGTGGCGGTTGCGGCGTTCACGCCCGCGCTCAGATCAATGAGGCTCACCGAGCCTTCCGGGTCGGTGGCATAGTCGTCGCTCGGCTCGCCTTCGTTGGCGACGAGTACATGCTGACCGTCCGGGGTGAACGTGACCATGTCCGGCAGCGCGCCCACGGTGACCGTGGTGATCAGTCCGAGATCGCCGGCATTGAAGAAGGCCACCTGGCCGTCGGCCTGTGCGTCGTCGGCCTCGATGGCGACGGCGACGATGCCATTGGCGACGGCCACGCTGTTGGCGGAGGCGCCGATGGTGCCAGCGTCGATGGTGCCCACGCGTGTCGGCGCCGACGGGTCGGCGATGTCGAGGACGTCGACACTGGCGGCATCGGCGTTGACCACGAACAGACGCTGGGTCCCGGGATCGTGGGCGACGATTTCCGCGGCGCCTTCATCGAAGATGCCGGTCTCGAATCGGCCCAGCTGCGACAGCCGGATGTCCTGCTCGCTGTCGTCGCTGGCCCCGCCGCAGGCGACCAGTGCCAGGCTGGCGGCGAGGCTCAGGGCGAGGGGTGTCGTGCGTGTCATGGAGTTCCCCCATTGTTGTTGATATGTGCGGCGCGCCAGAGCCTGTGTGGCGCTCTTGACGCGTTCGTGACGGGTGCATGACAGGCGGGTGAAAGTGCATCCCTGCATGCGGCTGAGTGGGTTACGGCTGAAACGGTCGTGGCGTGAGCCCGAGTCGTTGCCACAGTACCCGATCGTCGGCGACCTGGTCCTGGGCGAGACGGTCGAGCATCCCGGGCCCCACGTCACCCGGGGCGACACGGAGAACGCCCCGCAGCAGCGGGGCGGGAACGGGAAGAGGCCGGATGGGCGGAACGGCCCCGGCGAGTATGCGTCGGATCATGGCGCCGAAGGTGAGCCGCTCGCCGCCGCCTATCTCCTGCAGGGACGCACCGGTATCCTCGGGCGCGGATACGAGCTGCCACAACGCCGCCGCCAGGTCGGCGGCGTGGAGTGGCTGGCGCAACCCCGTGGCCGCCATGGGCACTGGAAACACGCGCAGCCGGCGGCCGATGCCGCGAACCCGTGGAATGATGCCCCGGCTGGGGTGGCCGTAAATCAGCGTCGGTCGCAGGATGCGGCAGGTGATGCCGTGATGTTCGGCGCGGCCTTGAGCTGCCTGCTCACCGTGGGCGAGGCGCTCGGCCAGGCGACGCTCATGGGAGTCGGCCGTCCGGGCCTTGGTGCGTGCGCTGCTCGAAGAGACAGCGATGAGCGCCGCCGGCGGCGCATCCGCCAGCGCGTCGAGCAATGGGGGCAGCAGCCAGATGGGGGCCATGTGCAGCAGCACGCGGGCCGCCGGCAGGTCGCGCGGCGGGGTCTCCAGGTCCACCCCGCGCCAGGCGATGTTGGCCGGCAGCTCTGCGGGGCGCCGGCGGCCGATGGCCGTCACCGCGGCCGGATGCTCCGCCAGCGCTGCATTGAGGAACCATCCGGGCTGACTGTTGAGGCCGGTGACCAGCAGCGCCCGCGCGCTCATGACCGCTGTGCCGCTGCGGTGACGCGGCGCAGACCCACCGCCGCAATGCGGGCGGTGGCGGCGACGCCGAAGCGGCCCCAGATGACGCCGCTGACCACCAGCGCGGCGATGCCCCGGCCGTGGAACTTGCGGAAGTAGCGAACCATGCCCAGGTGCTTGTACCAGAGCACCTTCAGTGGGGCGCGACGGCTGCATGCGCCCTGATGATGCACGGCGATGGCGTCTGGCACGAAGCGGATGCGCCAGCCGCTGTCGCAGAAGCGCCGGCACCAGTCGAGATCCTCGCAGTGGAGGAAGTAGCCCTCATCGAGTGGGCCGACTTCGGCGCAGGCATCGCGCCGAGCGACCATGAGTGCGCCCGAGATCGCCCCGATCTCCACGGGCTCCTCCGGCAGGGGGCTACCGGTGAGGTTGAAATCCCAGCGCCGGCCGAGCAGGCGGTGGAGGCCCAGCACACGGGCGAGCGTGTTGCCCGGCGTGGGCATTTGCCGGCGGCAGCCGCGCTGCTCGCTGCCGTCCGGGTTGAGTAGCAGCCCCCCGACCATGCCGGTGCGCTCGTCCGCCGCGTTGGCGAGCAGCGTGGCGAGCGTGTCGGGGCGGACGATGCAGTCCGGGTTGATAACCGCCACCCACGGCGCATCCGTCGCGCGCAACCCTTCGTTGACCGCCACCGCGAAACCGCCGTTGTCCCCGCGCCGGATCACGGTGAGCCGGTCATCGCCGTCGCACGCGGTTTCGAGCGTGGCGAGGCTGTCGTCGTCCGAGGCGTTATCGACGACGACCACGTCGACGCGCAGCGCCGAGGCCAATAGCGCGCGCACGCATTCGGTGAGTAGGTCGCCGGCATTGTAGTTCACAACCACCGCCGTCAGCCGGGTGTCGGTCACCTGCGCCTTGGCCGGTGAAACCGCGGCAATCACCGTTGCCGGCGGGCGACGGTGCGCCTGTGGCGCCCGTTCCCTGGCCTCGATGCTGCGAGTCAGCGTCTCTGCCCTGAGTGACACCGTCTCCGAGTTCACATACCACCTGCCGCCCGAGCGGCGGCGCCCCGCATCGATTGCCGCTCAATCGCGTTTTTGCGGCGCCGCCGACGTGAATCCGTAAAATACGTAGTGTAGAGCAACGGCAACGGGCGTGGCGAGGCAATGCAGGCAAGGACAGGGCGATGGACATGATCGCGTTGGCGGCGACCGGGGCGGTCGTGGCGATCACCGCGGCGTTGAGCTACCTCGGCGGGCGCTGGCTGAGTGCGGCCGCAGCGCCCCTGGGGTTCGTGGACGAGCCGTCCAGCCGAGGCATGCATCGACATCCCATCCCCCGCGCCGGTGGCGTGGCCGTGGGTGCCGCGCTGGCAGTGGGAACGGCGCTGCTGGCGGTTCCGGGCTGGCGGCCGGATGCGGGCGTCGCCGCCATCGCCGCGGGCGTGGTCTGGGCGGTGGGTGTCGCCGATGACCGCTGGCGGATGCCGGCGCGCTGGCGCTTCGTGGCTCAGCTCGCCGCGGTTGCCGTCGTGGCGATGGTCTTGCCGGTGGCCCTGCCGGGGCCGGCCTGGGCGTGGCAGATTCTGGCAGTGATCGGCTGGGTCTGGAGCGTCAATGCCCACAATTTCATGGACGGTATCGATGCCATCGCCGCCGTGCAGGCGGTGACAGTCTTCGCCGGTATGGCGATGCTCACCGCATTGCATGGACACGGCGCCGCGCCATGGTTGGTGGTCGCAGCCGCCTATGCCGGTTTCGCCGTGCTCAACTGGCCGCCCGCGCGGCTGTTCCTGGGCGACGGTGGCAGCACGCTGCTCGGTTACCTTGTCGGCCTGGGGACGGCCTCGGCCGTTCTGCAGGCCTCGACGACAGCCTATGGCTGGTTCATTCTTTCCGCAGTGTTCTTCACCGACGCCACGTGGACGCTGGTGGTGCGCGTGGCCACGGGGCAGTGCTGGTACCGGCCGCACAGGCTGCATGCCTACCAGAAGCTGGCGCTGCGCTGGGGCAGTCACGGGCGCGTGAGCGCTGCGGTGGCACTGGTGAATCTGGCGTGGTTGCTGCCACTGGCGTTGCTCGCCGTGGCATCGCCGCACTGGGGGCCGATGGTCTGCGTACTCGCTTATGCCCCGTTGTTCGCCATCGCATGGCGCTGCCGTGCCGGTTGGCCGGAGGCGGGGACGTAGGCATCCAGTGGCCTGGAGCAGATGTGCCATGAATGTCTGTTCCCGGACACGCCATTCAATGGGGGTGGACGGCAATGCGCATTCTTGTGACAGGCGGGGCAGGCTACATTGGCTCGCATGTCGTCCACGAGCTTCTGACCGCGGGGCATGCGGTCACCGTCTATGACAACCTTTCCACCGGGCACGAATGGGCGGTGGGCGAGGCCGAGCTGGTGGTGGCGGAGCTCGGCGACCGGCAGACGCTCGCCCGGGTCGTTGCTCGCGGTTTCGATGCGGTCATGCATTTCGCCGCGCATATCGTGGTGCCGGAGTCGGTCGCCGAGCCGCTGAAGTACTACCGCAACAACACCGGCAACACGCTTGGGCTGCTCGAGACCGTAAAGGCCGCGGGCGTGCCCGTGTTCGTATTCTCCTCCACAGCCGCTGTCTACGGCATGCCGGATGTGTCGCTCATCGACGAGCAGACCCCGCTCGCGCCCATCAATCCCTATGGTGCGTCCAAGATGATGAGCGAGCGCATGCTCATCGATCTCGCCGCGGCGCAATCGTTGCGCTACGGCATCCTGCGCTATTTCAATGTGGCCGGCGCCCACCCCGACGGCCACATCGGCCAGTCGACCCCGGTAGCCACGCATCTCATCAAGGTCGCCTGCCAGGCGGCATTGGGCCGGCGCGACGGCCTTGCCATCTTCGGCAGCGATTACCCCACCCGCGATGGCACGTGTATCCGCGATTACATCCATGTCGTGGACCTGGCACGCGCCCACGTACAGCTTCTGGACCACCTCGTCGCCGGCGGCGATTCGCGGATCTACAACTGCGGGTATGGTCACGGCTATACCGTACGGGAGGTCGTTGACACCGTGCAGCGGGTCCATGGGCAGGCGTTTCCGGTCCACGAGATCGATCGTCGCGACGGTGACCCCGCCGCGCTGGTTGCCGACAGTACCCGCCTGCGCACGGAGCTCGGCTGGCAGCCGGAATACGATGACCTGGAGACCATCGTCCGGCACGCGTACCGGTGGGAGCGGGGCGAGCGCAGCGGGTAGGCCGGCATTCGGGCGTTGCGGCTTTAGTACAAAGCGGCAAGTGAAAAGCCAAAAGCCAAAAGTCGGGAGTCGGTACCTGCGGTGCCATCACCGCGCGCAAGCTAAAGCTTCCAGCCTCAGGATGCGAAAAACCCGCCTGTCGTCCACCTACGGCGCTACCTGGCACACACCGGCGACGGTGTCGAAGGCCTCGCTGTCAGCGAGGAACAGCGCTTCCAGAACATCGAAGTGATTACGGCCCGCGGGTGCGACGATCGGCGCTTGCACGCCGGCGAGGGCTGCGTAGTCGGCGCTCTGGCGGTGGAACGCCTCGCTCTCGGCGCCGCCAACGGCGAGTCGTAGCGGGATCGATGTCGCGGGCGGCCGTTCGTACAGCGGCGAGCAGGCACGGGCCGACGCCTCGTCCAGGCCGAGGACGTCGTTGAGCGAGGTGTGAACGATAGGGGTGACATCGAAGACGCCGGATATCGCCAGCGCGGCACTGACCGGGTGCGAGCCTCCCCAGTCGTGGGTAAGCAGGCGGGCGACGATCTGGCCGCCGGCGGAGTGGCCGGAAACCGTCAGTGGTCCGCTGCTGATGCCGTAACGGCCGATGTTCTCGCGCAGGAAAACGATGCAGTCCACGCACTGCGCGTTGATCGCGGGGACGGTAACCGCCGGACAGAGGTCGTAGTTGGCGACCACCACCGTGATACCCCGTGGTACCAGGTCGCGGGCGACGAAGGCGTAGTCCCGCTTGTCCTGACTGCGCCAGTAGCCGCCGTGGAAGAACACGTGTACCGGCGCGTCGGCCCGGTCGGCGGGGAAAATGTCCAGGGTTTGCAACTCGCCGGTGCCGTAACGCACGTCCTCGAACCGTTGCGGCAGCCGCGTGCGCGTCTCCTCGGCCAGGGCCGAAAGGCGGGCGAAGTAGTCCGCGAAGTCGGGTACCGTGACGCGTGGGTTGTATTCGTATTCGAGTTGCGCGGGGCCACGTGTATTCCAGTCCATTTCAACGGGTTCCGCGTTTCCGGTTTCGAGCGGCAACAGCGGGCGCGAAGCCGGCACGAACGGTTACGGCCGCAGGCCGTGCCTTGTGAAGGCTAGTAAAAGCAACGTGGTAACGGCACCGCAGGTGCCGACTCTCTACGTCTTTCAACTTTCCTCTTCCCGCTTTTCACTCACGTTCAGACGCTCAGATACTGCCGCTGCAGGTCCCCGTGCGCTTCGAACGCGGTGCTGTCTCCTTCCCAGACGATATGCCCGCGGTCGATGATGTAATGCCGGTCGCACACCGCCATCAGTGCCTCCAGGCTGGCGTCGATGATCAGCAGCGACTGGCCGAGCTCGCGCAGCCGGCGAAGGCAGGCCCAGATGTCACTGCGCACTACCGGCGCCAGCCCTTCAGTGGCTTCGTCGAGGATGAGCAGTTGCGGATTGGTCATCAATGCCCGGCCTATGGCGAGCATTTGCTGCTCGCCGCCGGAGAGCTGGTTGCCCATGTGGCGGCGGCGTTCTTCCAGGCGTGGAAAGAGCTCGTAGACACCGCGCAGATCCCAGCCCCTGCCCCGGGCGGTGGCGATCAGGTTCTCCGCCACCGACAGGTTGGGGAAGATCTGTCGCCCCTCCGGCACCAGCCCGATGCCGGCGCGCGCGATACGGAACGATGGCTGCCCGGATATGCGTTGCCCGCCGAATCGGATCTCACCGCGTTTCGGCGGGGTCAGACCCATGATGGAGCGCACCGTCGTCGTCTTGCCCATGCCGTTGCGCCCGAGCAGACTCACCACCTCGCCCTCGGCGATATTCAGGTCAATGCCGAAAAGCACCTGGCTGGTGCCGTAGGACGTCTCCACGCCATCGAGCTCGAGCATCAGTACGACTCCTCCAGATACGCTGCCTGAACGTCAGGATCGTTGCGTACCGCCTCCGGGGCGCCACTGGCCAGTACTGCCCCGTTGACCAGCACGCTCACCGTATCCGCGAGCCGGAATACCACTCCCATGTCGTGCTCCACGAGCAGAATGGCGTGACTGGGACGCAGCCGTTCCAGCAGCTCGACGATGGTTTCAGTTTCCGCCTGCCCCATTCCGGCCATGGGCTCGTCCAGCAGCAACACGGTAGGTTCGGTGGCGAGCGCCATGGCGATCTCGAGCTGGCGCTTCTGTCCGTGGGCCAGATCGGCGGCGCGGCGGTCGGCGAGAGCGTCGAGCCCCACCTGGGCCAGCGCGGCATCGGCGGGTTCGGTGAGCCGACGGTCGCGACGGGCACGGCGAAAGAACGAGAAATGATGGGAGGCGCGTGACTGCACGGCGAGGGCCACATTGTCACGCACGCTGAATTCCTCGAAGATCGCCGTGATCTGGAACGAGCGGGCGATGCCGATGCGCGCGCGCCGGGGCATGTCGAGACCGCTGATATCGCGACCCTGGAACCGGATCTCACCGGCGTCCGGGCGCAGCTCGCCGGAGAGCTGCGACAGCGCGGTGGTCTTGCCAGCCCCATTGGGGCCGATGAGCGCGTGAATACGGCCTTTCTCCAGAGCGAGAGAGAGGTTGTCGGTGGCCTTGAGGCCGCCGAAACGCTTCTCCAGGCTCCTCGCCTCGAAGATGACCTCGGCTGGCGATGACGCCGGCCTTCCCGGGGTTGCCTCGCTGGCGGGCTGTACGAACGCTTCAGCCATGACTGCCTCCCCGGCCGGATAGGGCCCCGTAGATGCCGCCGCGGAAGAACAGCACCGCGGCGATGAGCACCGGTCCGAGCACGAGCTGCCAGTGCTCGGTCACCGACACCAGCGTTTCCTCGAGCAGCAGCAGGGCGACGGCGCCGTAAATCGGCCCCACGAGCGTGGTCAGCCCGCCCAGGAGCACGATGATCATGAATTCCCCGGACTGTGGCCACGCCATCAGCGAGGGGCTGACGAACTCCGTGTGATTCGCGATGAGCGCTCCGGCAAGGCCGGTGAGCGCGCCCGAGAGCACGAATGCCGCGAGCTTGTACCCGAAGGGACTGTAGCCGAGCGCGCGCATGCGGCGCTCGTTCTGGCGGCATCCCTGGATGACACGGCCGAAGCGCGAATCCACCACGCGTGAGAGCAGCGCCCAGACGGCTATCACCAATGCGAGGCAGAGGTAGTAGAAGCCGGTGGCGTTGCCCAGGTCGGCGCCGGCGAGGGTGTTGCGCAGCCAAAGGGGCAACCCGTCCTCACCGCCGTAGCCGTCCAGCGAGACGAATACGTAGAAGATCAGCTGACCGAAGGCCAGGGTGATCATGATGAAGTAAACGCCGGAGGTGCGCAGCGAGATCAAGCCGACGAGCAGTGCGTAGGCGGCGCTCACGGTCATCGCCAGCGGCCATACCAGCAACGCTTCGTTGCTCCCGGTCCAGCCGAATACCAGTGGCATGTCCTGCATCACGTGGGTGCTGAGTATGCCTACGGTGTAGGCACCGAGGCCGAAGAACGCCGCATGGCCGAAGCTCACCAGGCGTCCGTAGCCCATGACGAGATCCAGCGCCAGGGCGGCGACGGCATAGATCAGGGCGCGGTTGACCATGGTGACGAGGAATGGATCGTCGACCATCGCCGCGACCGGCGGAATCGCCGCGAGCGCGATGAGCAACGCCGCTGTGGCGAGGTTGGCGCGATTGAGCAGCGTGCTAGGCATGACGGCTCCCGAACAGTCCTTGAGGGCGCACGGCGAGTACCGCTGCCATCACGAGATAGATCGCCATCGACGACAGCGACGTGCCGACGGTGCTGGCCGCCGAGGGCGACAGCCACAGGGCGAAGAGATCGGGGAGGTAGGCCCGCCCGAGGGTGTCCACCAGGCCGATGAGCAATGCCCCGGTGATTGCGCCCTTGATGGAGCCGATCCCGCCGATGACGATGACCACGAAGGTGAGGATGAGGATGTCCTCACCCATCCCCGACTGAATGGCCATGAAGGGGGCTGCCATGACACCGGCCAGTCCGGCCAGGCACGCCCCGAAGCCGAACACCAGCGTGTAGAGCAGGCGGATGTTGATGCCGAGCGCGCCGATCATCTCGCGGTTGGAGGCGCCGGCACGGATCCACATGCCCAGGCGTGTGCGCATGATCATGAAGTACAGCAGCGCCATCACCAGCACGCCGACTGCGATTACCGCCAGGCGGAAGGCAGGGTAGGGCACGCCGGGGACGACCTCGACGGTGCCGGCGAGCCACTCGGGTGGATCCAGCAGCAGAGGCTGGCGACCCCAGAGCACCCGTACGGCCTCGTTGAAGAAGAGAATGAGACCGAACGTGGCGAGCACCTGGTCGAGATGGTCGCGCCGGTACAGCCGACGGATGATGAGTAGCTCCATGATCATGCCGGTGACCGCCGCGGCAGCGATGCCGGCGACGAGCCCCATCAGGAAACTGCCCGTGTAGGCGGCCACTGTGGCGCCTACATAGGCACCCACCATGAACAGCGATCCATGGGCGAGGTTGATGAGGTTCATGATGCCGAACACGAGCGTCAGCCCGGAGGCCATGAGCAGCAGGGTCACACCGAACTGCAGACCGTTCAGCAGCTGCTGGAGAAACAGTTGCATGCGTCAGCTCCACATGTGAGGAAGCGTCCGTGCGGGCGCGCCGCGGTTCGTCGATCGGATACCGCAGGCACGGTCATCGCCAGCCGCGGTGCGCGCTATGCAGGCGCGGCCTCCCGCCGACGATGGTGGATTGCGCTTCGCGTCATGCACCCTTCGAGTGTCCGGTCCGGCCGGTCGCCGGACGCGGATCGCCGCGTGGCCCGTGTGCGGGCCTACTGCCCGAGGCTGCACTCCTTGGCGTAAGCGTCTTCGTGGTCGTCGAAGACCTTGGTAACGATGCGGTTGGTCAGGTTGCCATCGTCCTCACGTACCACTTCGCGGACGTAGATGTCCTGAATCGGGTGGTGATTGGTGTTGAAGGCGAAATCGCCGCGGATGGACTGGAAATCGGCCGCTTCCAGGGCCTTTCGCAACGCGGTTGTATCGGATACGTCGCCACCGGTGGCCTTCAGCGCGCTGGCGATGAGGTTGGCGGCGTCGTAGCCCTGACTCGCGTAGAGGGTGGGTTCGCGGCCGTATTTCTCCGTGTAGTCCTCGACGAAGCGCGGGTTGAGCTCGCTGTCGAGATCCTTGCTCCAGTGCGCCGAGTTCAGAGTGCCGACAGCGGCCTCGCCGACGGCGTCCACCAGTGTGTTGTCGGCCGAGAATCCGGGGCCGTATAGGGGAATCTCCTGGTCGAGCCCGGCCTGGACGTACTGCTTGATGAAGTTGATGCCCATGCCGCCGGGGTAGAAGAAGAACACGTTGTCCGGTGCGGCGTCTCGGATCTCGGCGATCTCGGCGGCGTAGTCGGCCTGGCCGAGCTTGGTGTAGACCTCGCCGACGACGTTACCCTCGAAGTAGCGCTTGAAGCCGGTGAGCGCATCCTTGCCGGCGGCATAGTTGGGGGCGAGCAGGTAGACGTTGTCCAGGCCCTCGTCGGTGAAGTACTGGCCCATCGCCTCGTAGAAATTGTCGTTCTGGTAGGCGACGTTGAAGTAGTTTTCGTGGCATAGCCGGCCGGCGAGCTTGGCAGGGCCGGCGTTCGGGCTGATGTAGATCACGCCGTCACGCACCGCCTTGGGAATGGTGGCCATGGCCACGTTGGAGAACACCGAGCCGGTCATGATCTTCACGCCCTCGCTCTGGATCATGCGCGTGACGATCTGGCGGGCATTGCCGGGGTCGCGGCCGTCATCCTCGACCAGCAGCTCCACCTCGACGCCGCCGAGCGTGCCGCCCGCGTGTTCCATGGCGAGCTGAAAACCGTTGCGGATATCCTCGCCGAGATAGCCGCCGCCGGTGGACAGCGTGGTCACCATGCCGATCTTCACGGCTTCGGCGCTGGCCTGTGCGGGCAGCGCGGCAGCGGTGCACAGCGCCACCGAGGCTGCGGCGAGACGCATGTTTCCCCGTTTCATGATGCTTCCTCCTGAACGTGTTCTAGTCATTGTCTTCGAGCGGGTCCGGAACCCGTCGCGCACCTCGGCTCAGAGGTCTCGCAGGCGGTAACGCTGCAGCTTGCCGGTGGCCGTGCGGGGCAGCGCGTCGAGAAACGCGATCGCCCGTGGGTATTTGTACGGCGCGATGGTTCGCTTCACGTGCTCCTGCAGGGCCACGACGAGGCCGTCGTCCGCCTCCCGGTCTTCCGCGAGCACGACGAAGGCTTTTACCAGCTGCCCACGCACCTCGTCGGGCACGCCGATCACGGCGCATTCGGCGACCGCCGAGTGTGTGAGCAGCGCGTTCTCCACTTCCGGGCCGGAAATGTTGTACCCCGACGAAACGATCATGTCATCGGAGCGGGCGACGTACCAGAGATAGCCGTCCTCATCCATGCGGAAGGTGTCGCCGGTGATGTTCCAGCCATCCTGCACGTAACGGCTCTGGCGGTCGTCGGCTAGGTAGCGGCACCCGGTTGGGCCACGGACGGCGAGGCGTCCGGGTGTGTTCGCGCTCACCTCGTTGCCCTCGTCGTCGAGGATGCACGCCGTATAGCCGGGCACGGGCAGGCCGGTGCTGCCGGGGCGAATGGCGTCCACCGGTGCGGAGACGAAGATGTGCAGCATCTCGGTGGCACCGATGCCGTCGATGAGCGCGAGACCGAGCTTTTTGTGGACTTCGTGCCAGGTGGCTTCGGGTAGGTGTTCGCCGGCCGAGACCGCTTTGCGCAGACAGGAGAGGTCCCGTCCATCGAGCTCGGTGAGCATGGTCCGGTATGCCGTGGGCGCGGTGAACACGATGCTCGCGCGTTCTCGCTCGATGTGTTCGAGCAGCTTCAGCGGCGGCGCCCTCTCCAGCAGTAGTGTCGCGGCTCCCGCGTGCAGCGGAAAGAGCACGAGTCCGCCGAGGCCGAAGGTAAAGGCAATGGGCGGGCTGCCCGTGAACAGATCGTCTGCCCCGGGCCGGAGGATTTGCTGCGAGAACCCCTCACAGATGGCGAGCATGTCGCGGTGGAAGTGCATCGTGCCCTTGGGCATGCCTGTCGTGCCGGAGGTGAAGGCGATCAGGCAGGTCTCGTCGGCGGCGCTGTCCCAGGCCTCGAACTCGGCGGGCTGCTCGGCCAGGGCAGCGTCGATGGTGCCGGCACCGCCGCCGAAGAACGCATAGTGCTTCAATGACGGACTCGCCTCGGCGGCGGTGCGCAGATCAGCGTCCAGGCGGACGTCGCAGAGCGCATGGCTGATCTCGGCTTTGTCGATGATCTGCGAGAGCTCGCCGGCGCGCAGCATGGGCATGGTGCCCACGGCGATGCCGCCGGCTTTGATCACCGCGAGGTAGCCGGCCACCATCATGGGGTTGTTGGGCGCGCGCAGCAGCACCCGGTTGCCGGGTGCGAGGTGCATTTCGTTGACCAGGTGGTTGGCCAGGCGGTTCACCGTCTCGTAGAGGTCGCGGTAGCTCCACGTGGCCTCTGGCGTGACGAGGCAGCGATGGTCGCCGTGGCCGCGCTCGATCCAGCGGTCGAGCAGCTCCACCACGCAGTTCAGCCGCTCCGGGAAGTGGTAGGCCGGATGCGAGAGATCGAGCTCCGGCCACTGCTCCCGTGGTGGCAGGTGGTCGTCCGCGAACGTGTCCCGCGGCAGGCGGTTCATGCTCTCCTCCTCAGCGGTCTTGGTTGGTGGCCGCTGTTTCTTACAAGCAAGAATTTTATATTAAAGATTTTTAGGCGCAAATTACTGTCGCCGATCCCGCTCCGGTTACTCGGGCACCACGGCGGTGGCTTCGACTTCGACCTTCGCGCGGTCCTCGATCAGCGCCGCCACCTCCACCATGGCCATTGCCGGGAAGTTCTTGCCCAGCACCTCGCGGTAGGCTTCGCCCATCTCCTTCAGGCGGGCGAGGTATTCGCGTTTGTCGGTGATGTACCAGGTCAGGCGCACGAGGTGCTCGGGCGCGGCGTCGCCGGCTTCGAGCACGGCACGGACGTTGTAGAGCACCTGGCGCACCTGGTCGATGAAGTCGTCGCTGGGGAACTCTTCGTTCTCGTCCCAGCCGACGAGTCCGCCGGTGACGACCAGGCGGCCGCTGGCGCTGACGCCGTTGGCATAGCCCTTGGGGCGCTTCCAGCCTTCGGGGTTGATGATTTGCATGGATGATCTCCCGTGTTCTGTGGGGTCGCTGGTTTCAACGTTGTTCGTGGCGTGGAGGGGGAGTCTCGGTGGCGGACATGCCGTGAACCCGTCCCTGGGGGCTCGACTGCGGCCGTCCTGGCCGCAGACGGTCCGCCACCGAGACTCCCCCTCCACGCCTGGCTACCTCCGTGGGGCGCCGAGAGCCGCGTAGACCGGCACACGTGCGCGCAAGCGCATCGGATGCCGGCATGGGGATTCGCGGCGAAGCCGCACTTCGTGTGTCCGCGACGCCGGGGTTGCGGCGGCAGCCGGGGAACGGGGCGATGACGGGCGTTGTGCCGGGAGACGCCGTGAATACGTCCCTGTACGCTCGTATGCCGCCGTCCCTGGCGGCATACGCTCCCGGCACAACGCCCGCCATCGCCCCCGGCAACCGCACTGGGCGTATCCGCGACGTCGGCGGATATTCGTTCGCTGCCGCGCAGGCGGGTGCCGTCTGGCGACACCGATCTGCCGGCTCTTTTTGGTGTGACTTGCATGCAGGCGTTCTCTACTGATCGTCCCGGTGGCCGATTCCGGCCATTGGTTGCCGTGGGCGTGGTGGCGGTACATCGGTGCCGGACCGTCTGCGGCCATGGATGGCCGCAGACGAGCCCCCAGGGATGGGTTCATGGCGTGTCCGGCACCGATGTACCGCCGCCGCGCTGTCCGCTATTACCACCGTGATTACGAGTTCCCGCGGTCGCTGCAAGCCGAGCCACGAGCTCCGGCGGAAACTCGACCGCCGCCGGCTCCGGTGTGAACCGGTACCACCGCAGTACCGCGGTGCCGGCGACCCGCTCTTCCTCGCCGCAGGTGACGCGGTAGTCGACCACCAGCCGCTCGGGCTCCACCGCGCTCGGCTCGAGGGTGTAGTCGATGTAATCCCCCAGCAGGCTCGGTCGTGAGAAGCGGCAGTCGATGCGCTCGAAGCGCGGCAGGCCGGCGCCGGCGGCGAGCAGCGCTGCCTCGTCGCCCGCCT
The DNA here is from genome assembly GCF_051195215.1 of Arhodomonas sp. AD133. Lineage (NCBI taxonomy): Bacteria > Pseudomonadati > Pseudomonadota > Gammaproteobacteria > Chromatiales > Ectothiorhodospiraceae > Arhodomonas > Arhodomonas sp. AD133. Next base: position 130,349 of record NZ_JBNAZM010000006.1, read on the forward strand.
CGGTCAGCCCGGCGAGCCAGGTGCTCACGATCTCTTCGAGCAGCTCGAAGTAGCGCGGGTAGAAGACGATCCCCGCCGGGTCGCAATGCTGGAACCGCACCTGCCGGGTGACGCGATGGGTCGTACCGGTCATGCGCCTTCCCCATTGCCGGCGTCGAACGCGGCGAGCACCTGGCGGGCGATCACCTGCTGCTGGATCTCCGAGGCGCCCTCGTAGATGCGCAGGGCGCGAATGTCGCGGTAGAGCCGCTCCACCGGCACGCCGGAGGTGACACCGAGCCCGCCGTGCATCTGCACGGCGGCGTCGATGACACGCTGCGCCGCCTCGGTGGCGTGGAGCTTGGCCATGGAAGCCTCGCGGGTGACGCGCTCGGCGTGGCAGTCCTTGGCCCAGGCGGCGCGGTAGACGAGCAGGGCGCTCGCGTCCACGTCCACCGCCATGTCGGCGAGCTTCGTCTGGGTGAGCTGCATCGCGGCCAGGGTCGCCCCGAAGAGCTCGCGCGACGTGGTGTGGGCGAGCGCCTCGGCGAGGGCACGCCGGGCGAAGCCGAGTGCGGCGGCGCCCACCGTGGCGCGGAAGACATCCAGCGTGGCCATGGCCACCTTGAAGCCCTGACCCGGCTCGGCCAGGCGGTTCTCAGCCGGAATGCGGCAGCCGTCGAACTGCAGGGTGCCAAGCGGGTGCGGCGCCATCAGTTCGATGCGCTCGGGCACGCTGAAACCGGGGGCGTCGGCGGGCACGATGAACGCGGAGAGGCCCTTGGCGCCGGGCGCTTCGCCGGTGCGTGCGAACACGGTGTAGACGTCGGCGATGCCGCCGTTGGAGATCCAGGTCTTGGTGCCGTTCAACACGTACTCGTCGCCGTCACGCTCGGCGGTGGTGGCGAGCGCGCTCACGTCCGAACCGGCCTCGGGCTCGGACAGGGCAAAGGCGGCGATGTGGCGGCCTGCACGTACGCCTGGCAGCCACTGCTCGCACTGCGCCGGCGTGCCGAACAGCGAGATGGGTCCGGTGCCGAGCCCCTGCATGGCGAAGGCGAAGTCGGCGAGGCCGTCGTGGCGGGCGAGGGTCTCGCGGGTGAGGCACAGGGTGCGCACGTCCAGGCGATCGCCCGCGTTCTGCGCCACGCAGTGCTCGAGCCAGCCGTCGGCGCCGAGACGGCCGACGAGCGCTCGGCAGGTGGCGTCCACGTCGGACTCGTCCAGGCCGGTCAGTGCCTCAGTGGCCCAGGCGTCCAGCCGCTCGGCGTAGGCCTTGTGCGCCGGCTCGAAGAACGGCCAGTCGAGAAAGCTGCGGTCCATTTAGTCACCCTCGAAGATCGGCTTTTCCCTGGCGACGAACGCGCGATAGGCGCGCCGGAAGTCCTCGGTCTGCATGCAGATGGCCTGGGCCTGGGCCTCGGACTCGATGGCTTGATCGAGCCCCATGTTCCATTCCTGGTTGAGCATGGTCTTGGTGATGCCGTGGGCGAAGTTGGGCCCGGCCACCAGGCGCTCGGCCATGGCGAGGGCCTCGTCCCCGAGCTCGTCCGAGTCGAGCACGCGGTTGTAGAAGCCCCAGCGCTCGCCGTCCTCGGCGCTCATGCTGCGCCCGGTGAGCAGAAGCTCCGAGGCGCGGCCCTGGCCGATGATCCGCGGCAGGATGGCGCAGGCGCCCATATCGCAGCCGGCGAGGCCCACACGGGTGAAGAGGTAGGCGACCTTGGCGTCCGGCGTGCCGTAGCGCAGGTCAGCGGCCATGGCGATGGCGGCCCCGGCGCCGGCGCACACGCCGTCGATGGCGGCGATCACCGGCTGCGGGCAGGCGCGGATGGCCTTGACCAGGTCGCCGGTCATGCGGGTGAACGCGAGCAGGCCCTTCATGTCGCGCTCGGTGAGCGGGCCGATGATCTCGTGGACGTCGCCGCCGGAGCAGAAGTTGCCGCCGGAGCCCTGGATGACTACGGCCTTGACGTCCTCGGCGTAGACCAGGTTACGGAAGAGGTCGCGCAGCTCGGCGTAGGAGTCGAAGGTGAGCGGGTTCTTGCGCTCCGGCCGATTCAGGGTGATCACCGCCGTCTCGCCGTGCATCGCCCACTGGAAGTGCCGGGGTTCGTAGTCACTGAGATTCATGGTCGCGTTCTCCGTTATCCCACTCGTTCGCGCCGGGGCCGTGCCGTTGTTCGCCTCACATCACCTCGCCGCCGGAGACGGAGATCGCCTGACCGGTGACCGCGGCGGCCGCCGGCCGGCACAGCCAGGCCACGGTCTCCGCGACCTCCCCGGGCTGCACCAGGCGGTGCTGGGGGTTGACCTTCACGAACTCCGCGAGCGCTTCCTCGCGGCTGCGGCCGGTCTTCTCGGTGATGGTGTCCAGCGCCCCGGCCACCAGCTCCGTGTCGGTGTAGCCCGGGCAGACGGCGTTGACGGTAATCGGTTCGCGCGCGAGCTCCAGGGCGACGGCGCGGGTGAGGCCGATCACCCCGTGCTTGGCGGCGCAGTAGCCGGCCACGTAGGGATAGCCCTTGAGCCCGGCGGTGCTCGCAATGTTGACGATCCGCCCCCAGCCGGCGTCGCGCATGTCGGCAAGCGCAGCCTGCATGCAGTGGAAGACGCCGGATAGGTTGACGTCGAGCATGCTCTGCCAGTCCGCCTCGGCGATGCGGTGAAACGGCGCGGTCTTCGCGGCCCCGGCGTTGTTCACCAGCACGTCGATGGGGCCGAAGCCCTCGCGGGCGGTGGCGAAGGCTCGGGCCACGGCATCGGCGTCGGTGACATCCGCCGTGACGGTCTGCGCCTGGGCGAGCGTCTCCGCAGTTGCCTCGAGGGCGTGCGCGCGTCGTCCGAGCAGCGTCACCGCGAAGCCGTCGGTGTCCAGTCGTGCAGCGACGGCGGCACCAATGCCCGTGCCGCCGCCGGTGACGAGGGCATGCGGTCGGCGTGGGGGCGTGGTGTCGGTCATGGGGTCGCTCCGTTCTCGCCGGCCTGCGCATTGGCCGCCGCGTCGGGCAGCCACTCGGCCATGCGGGCCCGCAGGTCGGCGGGCATCGGGGTGCTGCGCAGGCGGCCGTGATCGTTGCTCACCCACACCAGGGTGGTTGCGGCGCGCAGACGCGGGTTGCCGGCGTGCTCGGCCGTCACCTCGAAAGCGAGTGATGAACGCCCCAGGTGTACCAGTCGCAGTGACGCGGCAAGCGTCTCGCCGAGCCGGGTGGGGGTGGGCGTCTCGAGTCGAAGCTGGGTGGTGGGCGTGCCCAGGTTGCCGGCCACGTGCATGTCGTTGAAGGAGAAGCCCACGGCATCGAACCAGTCCTCCACCAGGCGGTTGACCACCTCGAAGCACCGCCACTGGTGCACGGCGCCGGTGGCGTCACACCAGGTGCCCGGGATCGTGATGGACCGCGTCAATGCGCGCATGGCTGGGGCTCTCCTCCGCCGTCGCTCGGGCCGTGTCTGCTGGGAGCCTACGAACTCCCGCAATATAATTCAAGTATAAACTTTTTATCAGTAATGGAAACTTGGTGACAAGTAAAAAATTGACGCGTAAAGTAAGATGCCTATACTCGCTCACACGACAGGCGGCGCCCCGACCAGCGCCGTGGTGCCGAGATCGAGAATGGAGGAGAGCGATGAAGATCACCATCATCGGCGGCGGCCCCGGTGGGCTCTATTTCGCGCTGTTGACCAAGAAGCAGTGGCCGGATTGGGCCGTCACCGTCTACGAGCGCAACGCCCCGGACAGCACTTTCGGCTTTGGCGTGGTGTTCTCCGACGAGACGCTCGGCTTCCTCGACGACTACGACAACCCCTCCTACGAGGCCATCCGCCGCAGCTTCGCCTACTGGGACGACGTGGATGTCCACTACCAGGGTCATGTGCTCAAGGCCGCTGGCAATGGCTTCTGCGGCTGCTCCCGGCTGACGCTGCTCCAGATCCTCCAGCAGCGCTGCCGCGAGCTCGGTGTGACCATGCACTTCCACACCGAGGTGGAGGGGGTGGAGGCGTTCGCCGACAGTGATCTCATCGTCGCCGCCGACGGGCTCAACAGCCGTATCCGCGAGAACCACCGCGACTGGTTCCAGCCCCAGGTGGATGAGCGCCGAAACTACTTCTGCTGGCTCGGCTCGAGCCGCGAGTTCGACGCGTTCAAGTACTTCTTCCAGGAGACGGAGTACGGCGTGGTGGTCGCCCACTGCTACCAGTACGAGCCCAATCGCAGCACCTGGGTGATGGAGATGGCGCCGGAGGCCTGGGAAGGGCTCGGCTTCGGCGATATGAGTGAGGACGAGCACATACGCGTGCTGGAGGAGATCTTCGACGAAGAGCTCGACGGCCACCCGCTCATCGCCAATCGCTCCATCTGGCGGCGTTTCCCCATGATTCGCAACCGCCGCTGGGTGAAGGACAACATCGTTCTTCTCGGCGACGCCCAGCACACGGCCCACTTCTCCATCGGTTCCGGCACCAAGCTCGCCATGGAGAGCGCCATCGCGCTGTTCGAGTCGGTGAAGACCACCGGCGACGTGCCCGCCGCACTGGAGGATTTCGAGGCCTCCCGGCGCACCGAGGTGGAGATCACCCAGCATGCCGCTGACGTCTCCCTTGCCTGGTTCGAGAACATCGACCGCCATTGGGGCATGGATCCGGAGCCCTTCGCCTTCGCGCTCATGTCGCGGGCGAAGAAGCTCACCTACGAGAATCTGGAGCTGCGTGACTCGGCGTTCGTCGAGCGCTGCAACCGCTGGTTCGTGGCACGTGAGCGCGAGCGGGGCTTCGATGTGGCCGACGGCACGCCGCCCATGTTCACGCCGTTCACGTTGCGCGAGCTCACGCTGGCCAACCGGGTGGTGGTCTCGCCCATGGCGCAGTACATGGCCGAGGACGGTCTGCCCGATGACTGGCATTTGGTGCACCTGGGCAGCCGTGCGGTGGGCGGGGCGGGTCTCGTCTACACCGAGATGACCTGCGTCTCGCCGGACGCCCGCATCACCCCCGGTTGCACCGGGCTGTGGAACACCGCCCAGCGCGATGCCTTCAAACGCATCGTGGACTTCGTGCACAGCCAGAGTGAGGCGGCGATCTGCATGCAGCTCGGCCACTCCGGGCGCAAGGGCTCGACGCAGCTCGGCTGGGATCACATGGATCACCCGCTGCCGGAGGGCAACTGGCCCATCTACTCGGCCTCGCCGATTCCCTATTTCGAGGGCGAGAGCCAGGTGCCCATCGAGATGAGCCGCGCTGACATGGACCGGGTGCGTGACGACTTCGTGCGTTCCACCCGCCTCGCCGAGGAGGCGGGCTTCGACATGGTCGAGCTGCACATGGCCCACGGCTACCTTCTCGCGAGCTTCATCTCGCCGCTCACCAACCGGCGCAGCGACGAGTACGGCGGCGCCATCGAGAATCGCATCCGCTATCCGCTCGAGGTCTTCCGTGCCATGCGTGACGTGTGGCCGAACCACAAGCCCATGGCCGTACGCATCTCAGCGACGGATTGGAAGGCGGGCGGCCTCACCGATGCCGACCGCGCGGCACTGGCGCGGATGTTCAAGGCGGCGGGCGTGGACCTCATCGACGTTTCCGCCGGGCAGACGGTGCCGGACCAGCAGCCGATCTACGGGCGCATGTTCCAGACGCCATTCGCCGATCACGTGCGCAACGAGGTGGGCATTCCCACCATGGCCGTGGGCAACATCACCACCCCCGATCAGGTGAATACCATCCTGATGGCCGAGCGCGCGGATCTGGTGGCCCTGGCCCGACCGCACCTCAGTGACCCGTACTTCACCCTGCATGCGGGGGCCTGGTACCAGCACGAGGGCCAGCAATGGCATCGCGCCTATGGCGCCGGCCGCGCCCAGGCCTACCGCAATGCCGACAAGGATCGCGAAGAGCTCACCGACCTCAGGGTCAGGACCCGCCCGCGTACCCACGAGGTGCTCGGAGAGGGCGAGCAGGCCGGTTACGCCCGCGAGCGGAGCGCTTCATAGGCTGGCACACGTGCACGCCAGCGCATCGGGTGCCGGCATGAAGGTCACGTGGCGAAGCCGCACCTTAGTGACAAGTTGACAGTGGCAAGTTGAAAGCAGTGAGTCGGGGCTCACGCTGCCGGTGTCGCACGCAACTTGGAACCTTCAACCTTGAACCTGGCGCTAAAGAGCGGTCTTAGGCCGTGACTCGTCATGCCGGCTTCGAGCTCGCTCGCGCTCGCCTGGAGCCGGTCTACGTCGCCTTGCGGTCAACTGCCGCGTTCGTCCAGGCGGCGGCGGACGCGGTCCAGCAGCGCGACGAGTTCGTCGAGCTCGTCGTCCTCGAGAATGCCGAAGATCTCGTCGGACCAGGCCTCGTGAGCGGTGGCCATGGCCTGAAAAAGGTGCGTGCCCTCATCGGTGCGATAGACATCGCTCACGCGCCGGTCGTGCAGCGACGGGCGGCGCTCGATGAGACCATCGGCCTCCATTCGGTCGAGCAGGCGGGTAATGTTGCCTTTCGAGGCCAGCAGGCGCTGAGCGAGGCTGGAGGTACTGATGCCATCCGGGGCGACCTGGTCCAGATGAGCGAGTACATCAAAGCGTGCCAGCGTGCTGTCGAAGTCGGTACGAAAAAGATCGGCGATGGCCTGCTCGACGCGCTTGGAGCACTTGATGAGGTGCAGCCAGGCGCGCAATGAGCGCTTGCTGTGGGGAAGTAGCGTCTCGTCGTTCGACATTAGCCGTTCGCCGGCTTTGCGTGTGCCGTTTGCCTGTGTCATCCGTTACTCCCGGTGCATCCGTTCCCGTGTCATCACACGGCAGTCATCAGAGTATCAGCTTATTGGGCGTATTCGAGGGCAATGCGTTCATGCAGGACGATCCAAAAAAAAAGCGAAACCGGGCGTTCGTCGGTGATCGCGAGGGCATTCTTGTAGACGGCGAGATGTTCGAGGGTTTCAGGGTGGCAGCTTTGGGATCGATCCGTTGGACAGGATGCGCTGTTGCGGATTCCTGTATTCAGATGCCCAGCTTGAGATGGCTGCTGCGTCTGCGCCATGATTCGCGCTGGCCGTATCTGCCGTTAGTGGTGAGTGGGTCGGTCTTCGCTCAGCGGATAGGTCTATTGGCCGTGCGAGCGTCTTAGCACGGTTGCGAGCGCAGCGTAATCGACCTTCGAACGGTGCCGTCGATCCATTGGCATTCTTGTGACATGGCGCACTACATCGATGCCGAGCGCACCAGCCTGTATCCGCCAGTGTGGCAGTTTTCGACTGTCGCCTTCGATGGCGAGCGCCAGGCGATCGCCAGACCGACAAAGCGCGGCGCACCGAACGCCCGCCCAGGACCGTGCCGCGGTTTCCACCGAGAACGGGTAGATGGTGCCGTTGTCGTGTGACGCGATCGCAGTGAGTCGTCCAAGTAGCCAGAGTCGGCCGTGCGCATCCAGGCGACCGGCGTCGCCTGTCCGATGCCAGACGGTGCCACCTTCGCGGATCTTGTTCTCCGCGTCCCGTGCCGGGTTCAGGTAGCCTTTGTTTACGTGCTCCCCTGCCACCTGGATCTCATCGTCGACAATGCGTAGGTGAATGGTCTCCACAGGATAGCCCGCAAGCAGACCATGCCCTTGAGACATTGCTATGCGGTCCGAATCCGTGACGTCGTCCGCATTGAGCTCGGCGATTGGTTCGGCCTCCGTGGAACCGTAGACCGAAACCACGCGGAGGTCGTCCCGGCGATGACGCAAAGCGTCCACTATATCGGGAAACACTGGACCGCCGCCGGTGAATACATCGGTGACTCGGCTGGGCACGTTGTGCGTGGCCAGTGCCTCGCACAATGCGGGGGGCAGCAACAGTCGGGTGGCGCTGGTTCGTTCGATCCAGCTCGCCAGTGCGGGGCCGGTGACCGTGCCCTGATTGCGCATGGACCAGGCGGGCAGGATGGAAGTCCGGCCGGCGGCGAGATTTGGCAGAACGAACATCGGGAAGGCGACCAGGTCGACGGTGTCGGTGGACTGTCCCAGAAGCGGTGTCACGGCATCGCGTTGAGCCATGAGAAAGCCGTGGCTGCGTGGGATCGCCTTCGGAGCTCCGGTGGAACCAGAAGTGAACGAGATCAGTGCCAGGTCGTCGGAGGCCAGTGGTACGAAAGGTCCGTACCCCTTATCGCGTGCCGACGGCGTCGCACGGGCCAGTCCCCAAAGCGTCGGAACCAGGAAGTGCAACCAACGGTAGGGGCCGCTCGCCAGAAACGCGACGGGGTGGGTCATTTTCAGTGCGTGGTTTAGCCCCGACAGCCCCAGCGCCGGTTCAGGAAAGACAACCACCGCACCTACAGACCAAGCGCCCGCCAGCGCTATGTAGAGATCAATGCCTACCGGCATGGCTATCAGCACCCGGTCGCCTTTGCCGATTCCCATGGCGTTCAATCGGCCGGCGAAGGCACTTGCCCTTGCGGTTAGCGCGGTAAAACCGATCACGCTGCCAGTGCCGTCCACCAATGCGGGGCGGCTGCCGGCTCGTACCGCAGTGTCCATGAACACCGAGATCAGGTCAGCCATCCAGGCGAAGCCCCATCAGTGCGTAGCGGCGAAAGACGGACCCGCCGTGTTGCCGGCTGCGCTTGGCTGAGGCGTTATTGTCGTGGACAAGTGCGTGAATCACCGTGGGGAAACCGAGTTGCTGTGCCGTGACGTGGAAAGCGTGGTTGAGCCGGTAACCCACTCCGCGTTTCAGGCTCGCATACGTCTTCAGAATTGCGGTGTCGGGGTCTCGGCCCGTGTGGTAGTCCGGAATGCCAAACAGGAACCCAACGAGCTCGCCTGCCCGGTCATAGGCCATGAGAACCAGCTCGGGCTTGAGCATGGGAACGTAAGGCATGTATAGCGCCAGAAACGTGTCGCGATCGATGGGTGTGTAGAAGGGGTTGGCCGCAAATGCTTGGCAGGAAAGGTCGAATACGCGATTGAAATGACCTTCGGGATCCATGCCGTTCCAGGGTTCTATGGTGATGTCTTCGACATGCGCTGGTGCTGGGCCCTGTGAGGTCTCACTGGACGTTCGGGCAGAGAAGTACGTGCTGATGGCGTTGAAACCAGCGCTCGTGAATGCGTTGAGTTGGGCGGGTGCGGATGTCGGCTCCATCAGGAACGGCGACGAGCCATCACTCTCGGTCACCAGCCGGTAGTTGTGCCAGGTGTCGCCATCCATGGGGCCGATCAGGGCGTCGAAGCCTTCGGCTCGGAGTCGCTGCGCGATCTCGCTCAGGAGCGTTGCACCACTGGTGGCGGTTGTACACTGGAAGCGTCCCACTGCGGCGGTTCGCCGGTTGTTCCAAGCTGGTGCGTCACGCCATATCGCTGCGCTTGCGCCATCGTATTCGACAGTTTCCACAGTCATCCGGTTTCTCCCCGAAACATGAGAATGAGGTACAGCGTCAGTGACGGCGTCGCTGCGAGTAGTGCGACCTTTAGTGCACGGCTGTGGCTGAATGCTGCCGGGGCCAGCGCCGGCGTCAGGGCAGCGCCAGCAAAAACGCCCAGCGCCATCGGCCAGATCGTACCGTGCCATCGGGTCGCAGGCGGGTTGGCCGCTACGACGAACAGCCATACGGTGAAGGTTCCGAGGGTGGCAGCGGTGCGCAAGCCGGTTGTGGCGAGCCCGCCGAGGGGGGCGGCGGCAAGCGAGGTGAGGATTAGTGCCATGCTGCCGGTCGCCAGTGCATAGAAGCTGAGTGCGTTCGGACCGAACGCGTGTCCGAGAGCCATTGCGCCGAAGCTGACCAGCGCAAGCGTGGCAACAATGTCAAGGTCGGGGTAACGTTCGGTCAGGGGGCGGGCCCAGCGGGCCAATGTGTGTGCGGCAAGCATTAGAATTGGAAGCACCGCGTTCTGAACGGCTGTGATCGACAGTAGGAGAAATACCGCGATTGCGTATACGCGGGCGGCGTGGCGGGAGAGCGCCAATGGTGGTGCCAGAGTGCGAAGCGCCACCAACGATGTGAGAAACAGTCCCGCCGTGAATATCAGCTCTCGGGGGGTGGCTTGCTGGTTCGTCGACAGAAAAACGAAAACCCCGAGCGGTAGGAACAGATTATCGTAGCCCTTCCAGCTGTCCGCTTCGACCACCGTTGCGAAGGCTGCAACCATAAGGGCGAGCACAATGACATTTAGTCGGGGGACAGCCGTGAGCAGCAGCAGGCTGATCATTGCGGTCACGAGCGTGACCAGAAAGAAGATCGCGCTGCCCTCGAGGCTTTTGAGATCTTCCGCCACCCTGAAAAACCGGCGACCGTAGGCGCTCCCCGCGAGTGCGGCTGCAGCATCGCCGAGTGTTAGTACCGCGAGTGGCAGAACGTAAAGCACCGGCTGGTCGCCGGCGAACAGAAACAGCAGCCCCACCGACACGGTCAGCAGGAAATCACCGTAAGACTGCCGCCCGACCTGATGAAGGGTTGCGCCTGCACCATGGTTGCGCCAATTAGGAAGGCGCAGCACTGCCATCGTCGCGAGCGCCAGGGCCAGCAACAGATAGACCGGCCAGTCATCAGCGAACAGCCATGGCAAGGCCAGCGCGAATACCCCGGTGGCGACATGCACGAGCTTGCGCTGTACTTCGGCGCTCCAACTCCGGGCGATAGCAGCGTGGTGGATCAGCGTCATGAGCCCGAGCAGCGAGCCCACGGCAGCCAGTGCGCTCCCCATTTGCCAGACCACGTTCACCGTCGTATTTCCTCGATGACCAAGTCCGAGTAGAAGAACGCCTTGTCCGTGGCTTTCAGCCGGTTCTCGAGCTCAAGAAGTCGCTGGACATGCTTGGCCATGATCTTCGGTCGGCGGCGCGGTGCCATCATATTCCAATAGATCAGCCGGGCCCCGGGGACGGCCATGGCAAGGAGACGTCGGTAGACCTCGGTCATCGTCTCGGGCGACATGTATTCGAAAATGTCGGATAGATTGAATCCGGCCACGTCTTTTACCGAGAGTGTTTCCAGCGACCGCTGGTGCAATTCGAGGCGGTCCAGGCGTTCGCGGATCGTGTCGTAGTGCGTGGCGCGCCAGGCTAGTGGCAGGGCGGCTCCGTGGGTGCCCCGCATGATCCAGTGGAGATAGGGGTTGTCGGCCGGGTCGGTGTCGACGCCGACGTGACGCAGCCGGCTGAAAACGTGGCGCGCGACGCTGCCCTCTACATAGTCGAAGAACGCCTTGTCCCGTCCCATGCGTCCCATTACCGGGCGCGAGAAGAACAGCCGGACCAGCATTCGCCAGCGCCAAGTGTTGAAGTGGCGGTCGAAGAAGGCTGCACGCTGTGTTTCGTCGCGAGTAATGAAAATGGCGTCGATAGTACGGCGCGAGTGCACCAAGGGTAGCAGCCATCGGCGGAAGACACGGAAGTAGCGCTCGAACTTTCCAACGCCTGCCGCGCCATGAGTGATCACGTCGTCGCGCCGGGCGCACCAGAAAGCACCGGTGCCGTCATCCAGTTCGGCAATGGCCCGGTCTAGAAGCGCACCGCGGCGGTTGCTGGGGCGTGACCCCATGAGCTCCAAGAACTCGCCGTGCTCAAGTGATCGTATTGCTCCGATGCGCAACCTCAGACAGTTGAGTTGTGCGTCGGAGAGGTCCACGGCGATTACGCGGGAGGGGTCGAGCGTGAGCAGTGCCAGGGCGTTGTCGCCGGCTGAACAGACCGATACGAGAGTTCTGCCTGCGACGTTGCCCATCGCTGAAGCGAGCACGTCGGCATCTTCCCAGAGCTGAGCGTAGCGAATTGCGTCGAAATCGGCGCGGGCGGTGATGGGAGAGTCAGTCACGGCATTTCTCCACCCGCCCGCTGCTGCCGTTCACTTCGATGAGCTCACCTGAGCTGATCCAGCGTGTCGCATACGGCAGGCCCACGACGCACGGAATGCCGAGTTCGCGGGCAACGATCGCCGAATGAGACAGGAGCGAACCTCTCTCCACCACGATGGCGCATGCATTGGCGAAGACGGCAATCCACCCTGGATCGGTGTTCCGGGCGACGAGAATCTCGCCGGAGTCGAGACGCTCGCGCCGTGGATCGCGAATAATACGCGCTCTCGCCCGAACCAAACCTGCCGAGCAACCCGTGCCGGTGCGCGCCGTGTCTGGCGATGGCGAGTCGTTGCATGGGGTGGGCATTGCTTCGTCGGCCCGAATCGCGGCGCCGCGTACGGTGATCCGCTCGGGCGGATTCGGGCGATCGCCGGCAGCTTCCAACTCCCTTTTGCGTACTGCCGCTATGCTGTGCAGGTCGTGGCTTACCGCCGTGCCCTCGATGGCACCGAGTACCTCCGTTACCGTCAGCATGAAGACATCCCGCTGGTCTTCCAGCCGACCGAGCGCTTCCAACTCCCGCCCAATGGCGAGGAACACGCGCCGGGCATGGCCAAAGATGCGGGTACGTTCGAAACGCAGGTTTTCCCGGTCGCGGACGCGCGAGCGGGCCCAGTTGCAGAAACCACGGGCAATCCATCGCCTGAGCCGATGTCCCTGGAACGGCGTGTGCCAATTCGATTCCTCGTTCGGCCGGGTATCGACCTTGTTCCTTGACGAGCCGGCGACAATGGCGTCAATCAAAGGGGTGGGATCTTCCTCCAGAGTGACACTCTCCAGCTTCAGTTCTTCGGTGCAGCGATCACCGAACTTCTCGATATAGGCTTGGAATTCCGCGTGCAGTGCGGGATAGGACGCCAGAGCTGCGGCGCCGTTCCGGCGCAGAGCGGTTATTGCACCATCCCGGCGTGCTAACTCGGCCATGCGGGCAATTCGTTGTGCCGGCTCTGCCGAGACGATACCGCCCTGACCGATCATTAGGTCGTTATGGAGTGCGAGGCCAGCGCTCCCACACCATCGCTGCAGTAGTGCACGTGAGGCGCCGAAACCGATCATGCAGAGGAAATCGTTGACCAGAGGGGCGTCCCAGCGATCCAGCAGCTCGGCCTCGATCTTGCGGTATTCTCCGGCTAGCCGTGTCAGGTTCGCAGTGGTGAGATCGGGGGACTCGGCGAGTGCCCGCTCCAGGCGCTGGTAGAAGCGCCGCTTTGTACGGGGCAGAAGCAGTGCGTGCCAGATCAGACCCACGCACACTCGGCCTACGCGGGCGAGCTCCACCACCTTACGCCATCCCTTTGCTGGCGGCGGTGCGATTTCGTCGGTGAGCTCGACGGGCAGGGGGTCGCTTACGCCCATCATCGTTTCCATGTAGCCGCGGTTCAGTGCGAACCCCGGAAGCATGGCCAGTGCCCGATACCAGTTGCCGAGGTTGTAGTAGACGCGACCGTCGATACGACCGAGAAGGTTGGCGAAGACCTTCGTATTATCCGTGATGCGCCTCTCCGTCACGCCCAGCAGAGCGGTAAAGGCGCGGTAGACGCGATCGTAGCAGTAGGTGGCGAAGGTGTAGGTCAGCGGGCTGACGATGCCGGGATAGCTTTCTACCACATTGGAATTGTCGAAGACGATCAGGTTCTCGTCCGCGGCCGGTGCCGTCCTTAGCGGTGTGGTGATCGCTCGCGACTGCAGCAGCATTAGGCGTTGCTTGTCGAAGGCCCATTCGAGGTCTTGGGGATGGCCGAAGACGACCTCCGCGCGCCATGCGAGATTGGCAACGGCGCGTGCCTCTGCCGCTGTCAGTATACAGGTGCCCTGTGGGCCGGTGATGACGCCTCCGTGGTCGCTTACCGTCCAGTGTTCCCCGTTCTCTTCGCCGGCAACCAATCGGTCGGCGAGTCCGGAGGTCGCTGCGATTATCGCCCGCTGGCGTACCCCGGTCACCGGGTCGGCGGAGAATGCGACTCCCGCTGCGCGTGCCGGAACCATCTGTTGAACGATGATCGCGGGTGCTTCGGCTTTGCCCCCGGTTTGCAGGCTGCGATAGGTATCGACCGTTTCCGAGAATCCCGAGGCCCAGACCTGGCGTGCTGCGTTCACCAGGTCCGCCGCATCGACATCGAGCAAGGTTTCGAACTGGCCGGCATGGCTGTACGAGATTCCGTCTTCAGCACGGCCGGAAGAGCGCACTGCATAGGGGCCCGGGCCGATCTCCGCAGCGGCTCGCATAACCGCTTCCGTCACGCCTTCCCGTGGTGTGATTTCGTCATCATCGTGAACGAGTGCGTCAGCGGATATCACGAAGAACGGCGGCACGTCGAAACCTGTCGCAGTGAGGCGGGCGAGATTTGCCGCCTTGCCGCCGACGGTTCCGTGATCGGTTGCCTGGGTACCGGGAATGATTGTCTTCATTACATGCCTCTCCAGAAAACTGGCACGAACCCCGCTGCGCCGTAAGAGATCAGCACCCACAGCCCGGCGAGTGCGTCAATGCGCTTTTCCAATACTGCGGACGGCGCATGTCGAAATTGCCGAGCTGCCATGGCGCAGGTCAGGAAACCGGCGAGTCCGATGGTGGCAATCGCCAGCGGATGGCCGCTGGCAATGCCGACGCCGATTAGCAGGATGAGCGCGAGTCCCAGTGCGAGAAGCCACACTGCCGCTGCGCGTGCCGGTCCCCACAGGCGCGAATAGCTTTCTACCCCCTCGCGTTCACTCGCTGGTGCCCAGGTCTTGCGGCCGATTTCGAGCACGCAGCCGTTAACGAAGGAAAGCACGAAGAACAGCGAAAGGGCCGGATGCGGACCACCGTGGGTAAGCCATTCCACGCCGGTTAGCAGCACATCGATGAGCGGCATGATGAGCATGTGGCTGACGAGATAAAGCACTGGCCGCGCCTTGATCCATGCTGGCGCGCCAAACTCCGCACTCATGGCCAGCAACCACAGCCAGACGAGCGCCAGGAGCCACACGAGCTCGGGGAGCCAGAGCCAGGCGGTGACGGTTGCTACTGGTATGCCGGCAAGCCCTAGTCCGACGATTGCGCGCAGACTGACGAGACCTCGCGGTATAGGACGTTCCGGGCGAAAGCGCCGGTCGTCGTCGAGGTCTTTGACTTCGTCGGCTGCGCGCATCTGGAAAAAGAGCACGAAGGCTATGACGAAGCCCGTCATATAAGCGGTTACATCCGGCAGGTTGCGGTCGGCGAGCACGGCTGAGAGGTTAATGCTGGCGGCCGAAAAGACCGCCAGTAGTGGCAGGGTCTTCGCTAGAGGAAACCGCTCGCTTTGATAGGCCCAAAGGCGCCGGAGTACGCTCACGCTCAACGCTTCCTTGCCAGACTTTCGTGGGCGCGGGCGAAATGTCCCGCCGCCATCGCCGCGACGATGGATATCTCACCGCATAGGCAGAGTGCCGCCGCGACTTCGGCCAGCGCGGCACCATGGCCGCTTCCCTGCAGACCGAGAATGCGCAGGCAGGCCGACTGACTTGGCAGGCCGGTTCCGCCGCCCACAGAGCCTACCAGAATGTTGGGCATTGTGACCGAGCAGAACAGGTCAGCCCCGCGGCGCTCCATCCGCGTGAAGCCCACCGCGCTCTCGGCTACGCAGGCGGCGTCCTGACCGGTGGCGATATAGAGGGCGGCGAGGCCGTTGGCATAGTGCGCTTGGGCACCGAGCTGGCCTGACAGGAGTGAGCCGAGATTGGCGACTTGTCCGTAATCAAGCATTGCATCGACAGACGTCTGAAGCAGTGATGCCACGACATCAGCCGGCAGCGTGACTGAGGCGCTGACCTTGCGGCCACGACCGGTCATGGTTCCCAGGGAGGACGCCTTCTTGTCCCCTGAGAAATTGCCTTCAACGTACCAGGCGCGAATCGGCACCGGGCATTCACTGGCGGCGTGTTCACACAGGGCGCTGGTGGCGATCGTCACCATGTTCTGCCCCGCGGCATCGCCGGTGACGTAGCGGCAGAGGAGAAAGACAATGTTGTTGTCGATTACCGGTTCCAAGGACACAAGTTGGCCGTGGCGGGTGGTCGCCTCGGCCGTCGCCTGCAGCGCGTCGATATTGGCCACCACCCAGTCCACGAACTGTCCCGCTTGCAGGAGGCCGTCGAAAACGAATGCGGGGCTGCGCAGCACTCCTTCGTAGAGGACGGCGGTACTGATACCGCCCGCTTTCGTCGCGGCATGGGCGCCCCGCGCATATGAGGCGACAAGGGCCGCTTCAGTCGTTGCGAGAGGCACATGGTAATCGCCCGAAGCGTTCACACCGTTGATGCGCAGCGGTCCGGCCACGCCCACGGGCACTTTTACCGTTCCGATCAGGTTTTCGATGTTGGCGCTGTAGGTTGAAGTGTTCTCTAGCGTCGTCTCGTCGGCCAGGGCCTGGCGGGCCTCTTCGCCACCAGAGAGCCGCTGCCAGAACCTGCTCACCGATTCGGGTGTGGCGGTACGTACCGGGCGCAGTGCCGTGAATGCCTCACGGTTCGGGTACATTCGTGCCTCGTCGGCGGGTTTCGCGAATTTTTGCCGTACCCGCCGAAGCATTTCGGTAACGTGAAATGGAACGATCAATTTGCGTCTCCGTCGCTTCGGTCCATCGCTGAAACGGCCTGTGTGCCGCGTTTTCCGTTGTTTTCCGGCAGGGATGACGTCGCCGTTTGTTCGCCATTCACTCACGGGGTGGCGGCGCTTTCAGCCACGGCGCCGCCCCAACAGTCCGCTGCTTATCGTACCTGGTCATGCTGAAATTGCCCGCTTTGGACGGCGTATGTCACCAGGTGCTCGACATGCGGCCGGTGACAAGTTTGTGCGGGCTGGTTTTTACGGTGACAGACTGTGTAAGCGGTGCTTGCCGAGCAAATGTGTCTCTTGCGTCGCCGGATGCGCGGAGCCGCCAGCCTGGGGCTTCATTACGACAAGGCGGGTCAAGGGAGACTCTTCCGACAGGGGAACCGCCGTCGACCGCTGCTGTAGTGCGCGGTTTGGGGTGACAACCATGTTAACCGGTCAGCATGTGATCCGGGACGGGGCGTTAGCTCACCGGCGTTTAGCTACTAACCTTTTTGAGAGTATTGCCAAGTCTCAGCGCCACGGCGTGGTGTCTCGGCAAGGCGCGGGAGCGCCGGCGTGGCGCGGCCACGTCAAGCGAGCGTGACGCCGCCGAGGCACCGCACAGTGGCGCCCTACGGGTGGCCGTGTGCGCCGTTGTGGACAGCGTTGCTCGTCGCACTTGTAGGCCCTGCTATACGTCGCTCCTCGCGCCCCTGACCATCGAGACGTCTGACTCGGGATACCACAAGCCCATTGTGGCGGCGTACCGCTAAGGCCTGTCGAAGCGAACAACGGCGCACACGGCCACTGAGACCTGGCAATATTTTCGGAAAGGTTCGTACGTGTAGCTGGCTTAGGCAGGCATCGACTCTCCCGGTTCGATCCACTTCGCCGGCGCGGCTGTCGTCATCGCGGTGACGAGAGGCCTACCGCATCAGGCCACGTCCTCCACATCCAGTCGGTCGCGTAGTGCGTGCTTCATGCGCGCGACCAGCGCGTTGAGCTCATCCAGCTCGTCGTCGCCCAGCTCGTCGAAAAGCGCCACCAGCCAGCGCTCATGGGCTTCGGCCATGGCGCGGAACTCGGCCCGGCCCTTGTCGCTTAGTGCCACTCTCAGGACGCGACGGTCCTCCGGGCAGGGCTGACGGACGACGTAGCCGCTGCGAACGAGGCGGTCCACCAGCCCGGTGACGTTGCCGCTCGAGACGAGCAGCTGCCGTGAGAGCTCGGACATGGTTTGCGGTTCTCCCGCCCGTTCGAGCTCGGCGAGCACGTCGAATTGCGGCAGAGTGATGGTGAAGTGTTCGCGGAAGCGGCCACGGAGGTGCTGCTCCACCAGGCCCACGGCCGGGAGCATGCGCAACCACAGCCGCAGCACCTTCTTGTTGCGGGCGTCCTGGGTTCGGGGTTCCGCCATTGCGAGTCCGCGCCTCCGCGTCATGATTCTCGGTGGCTAAAATGTTACAGGTTCGAGAATTTTGAATCTAAGTATTTTAGATCGGCGACGCTTTGCCGCGCCCATCATTCAGTCATACCGAAAAGTGATGGCTCCCAGCAGCGATTTCCCCCATCCCAAGCGCTGGCGGCAATGCCACACTGATCGGCATCGACACCCGGGAGGAGTGAACCATGAGCCGATTCGTCTGGGATGATCCCTTTCTCCTCGACCAGCAGCTCAGCGAAGACGAGCGCATGATCCGCGAAGCGGCGCAGGAGTACTGCCAGGAACAGCTCCAACCGCGGGTGATGTCCGCCTTTCGAGAGGAGCGTTTCGATCGCGAAATCCTCACCGAGATGGGCGAGCTCGGCCTGCTCGGTCCCACCATCCCCGAGGAATACGGCGGCCCGGGGGTCAGTCACGTCGCTTATGGGTTGATTGCCCGTGAGGTAGAGCGTGTCGATTCCGGCTACCGCTCGGCGATGAGCGTGCAGAGCTCGTTGGTGATGCATCCCATCCATGCCTATGGCAGCGAGGCGCAGAAGCAGAAGTACCTTCCCAGCCTCGCCCGCGGTGAATGGGTGGGCTGCTTCGGCCTCACCGAGCCGGACTTCGGCTCCGACCCCGGTGGCATGAAGACCCGTGCCGAAAAGGTCGACGGTGGATATCGCCTCAACGGCCAGAAGATGTGGATCACCAACAGCCCCATCGCGGACCTGGCGGTGGTGTGGGCCAAGTCGGACGCCCATGAGGGCAAGATCCGCGGCTTCATCGTCGACCGCGGCACCGAGGGGTTCGAGACGCCAACGATTCACGGCAAGTTGAGTCTCCGTGCCTCCATCACCGGCGAGATCGTCCTGCAGGACGCGTTCGTTCCCGAGGAGAATCTGTTGCCGGAGGGTGTCGGCCTCGGCGGGCCGTTCGGTTGTCTGAACAAGGCGCGCTACGGCATCGCCTGGGGCGCACTGGGGTCGGCCGAATTCTGCTGGCACGCGGCGCGGCAGTACACGCTGGAGCGCAAGCAGTTCGGCCGCCCCCTCGCGGCGACGCAGCTGGTTCAGAAGAAGCTCGCGGACATGCAGACGGAAATCACCCTCGGGCTGCAGGCGGCGCTGCGTGTCGGCCGCATGATGGACGAGGGTAGTTGGGCGCCGGAGGCGGTGTCCTTGATCAAGCGCAACAATGTTGGGAAAGCCCTGGACGTGGCCCGCCAGTCACGGGACATGCACGGCGGCAACGGTATCTCCGAGGAGTATCACGTGATGCGCCACATGATGAACCTCGAGACCGTGAATACGTACGAGGGGACCCACGACGTCCATGCCCTCATCCTGGGTCGGGCGCAGACGGGTATTCAAGCCTTCACGGGGTAACGGCGTGCGCCGCAGTCCGGGCGTGGGGACGCAACCGGGCACGGACTATGGACAACGGAGGGCGAATCCGTGAGTGGTGAAGCGACAGGCGCCCTGACGGGCATGCGCGTGCTCGATCTCTCCCGGGTGTTGGCCGGGCCATGGTGCGGGCAGTTGCTCGCTGATCTGGGCGCGGACGTCATCAAGATCGAGCGCCCCGGCACGGGAGACGACACGCGCGGTTGGGGGCCGCCGTTCGTCACCGACAAGGCGGGCGCGCCGACGCGTGAGTCCGCCTATTACCTCTGTGCCAACCGGGGCAAGCGGTCGTTGGCCGTGGATATGGCGGGTCCCCGGGGGCAGGCGATCGTGCGCGACCTCGCGGCCCGCTGCGATGTGGTCATCGAGAACTTCAAGGTAGGCGGGCTCGCCCGCTACGGGCTCGACTACGACAGCCTCTCGGCGGTCAATCCCGGACTGGTGTATTGCTCCATTACCGGTTTCGGCCAGGATGGTCCGTACGCCGCGCGCCCGGGCTATGACGTGCTGATCCAGGCCATGGGCGGGCTCATGAGCCTTACCGGCCAACCCGATGGCGCCCCCGGCGGCGAGCCCATGAAGACCGGGGTCGCGGTGGCGGATCTCTTCACCGGGGTGTACTCGGCCTTTGCCATTCTCGCGGCGCTTCGTCACCGCGACCGCACGGGCGAGGGTCAGCACATCGACATGGCATTGCTGGACGTGCAGGTGGCGATGCTTGCCAACCAGGCCTCCAACTACCTGGTTAGCGGCCGGGCGCCCCAGCGTGCAGGCAACGCCCATCCCAACATCGTGCCTTACCAGGTATTCGCCACCAGCGACGGGCACATGGTGCTCGCCGTGGGCAACGACGAGCAGTTCCGCCGTTTCTGCGAGGCGGTGGGGCTGGATGCGCTGCTCGCCGATCCGGCCTATGCCTCCAACGCCGGACGCGTCGCCCATCGCGACTCGCTGGTGCCGCGTATCGCCTCGCACCTGGCAACCGGTACCACCGACGAGTGGGTGCGGCGGCTGGAAGCGGTCGGTGTGCCCGGCGGTCCGATCAACACCATGGACCGCGTGTTCGCCGATCCCCAGGTGCGCCATCGCGGCATGCATCGAACGGTGGAGCACGCCGTCAGCGGTAGCGTCGATCTCGTTGCATGCCCCATCCGGCTTTCGCGCACGCCGGCGCGCGAGCCGACCGCGCCCCCCATGCTCGGTGCGGACAGCCGCCGGGTGCTCGCCGATGCTTTGGGGCTCGATGACCGTGCGGTGGACGCCCTGGTCGCCGAGGGTGTCGTCGATGACGGCAGCGGGCGCTGAGCCCCCGGTAGGGCTCAGTCGGCGGATGGCGTGACCACCGGCTCGCGCCAGCGCCTGCCGGCGGTGAGCCCGGCGAGCTCGGTGCGCAGGCGGTCGCGTACGTGGCTGGCGGCGATGGACAGGGGTCGGTCGGCGACACGGGCCAGGTAGATGCTGCGCTGGATCTCCGGGTCGGAGATGGGGCGGGTGGCGAGCCGGTCGCCCAACGGGCCGTGACGTGCCAGACGCGGTGACAGTACCGTGTAGCCGGCACCCTCGGCGACCAGGGCGCGGATCGGGTCGAGGGCGTCCATTTCCAGCACGATATTGAGCGGGGTCGCCCGGCCCCGGGCAGCGGCTTCCAGTTCCTCGCGCACACCGTGCGGACGCCCCGGCATGATCAGCGGCAGGTTCTCCAGCGCGGGCAGCGGTACCGGCCCGTCGCCCGGCGTCGCCAGGTGGTGCAGGCGCTCGTCGCCGGCGGGGCCCACCAGGTGGAGCTCCTCGGTGGCGATGAGCTCCATGGCGAGGCCGGGCACGGTCTCGGCGCCGAACACCAATGCCAGATCCAGGCTGCCGGCGCGCAGCCACTCCAGGGTGTGGCCGGAGAGGCCCTCCACGACCCGTAGCTGCACCTTGGGGAGCTCGCGGCGGACGCGAAGTGCCACCGGCACGCTGAGCAGCATGCCCAGCGACGTGGGGATACCGATGTCCACCGGGCCCGCCGGACTCGCCTCGGCGCGCTGCAGATCGTCGCGGATGACCTCCACCTCGCGAAGCAGGCGCTCGGCGTGCACGCGCAATCGTTCGCCCGTCTCCGTCAGGCTGATGCCGCGGGCGCTGCGCACCACGAGCCGCGTGCCGAGCTCCTCCTCCAGCCGTCGCACGTGCTGGCTCAGCGCGGGCTGGGCGACACCCAGCTGTTCGCCGGCCCGGGTGAACGATCCCGCCTCGGCGATGGCGGCAAAGTAGCGCAATTGGCGAAGGTCCATGCGTGCAGTCCCGATGTGTGGCCGTGTACAGGGTATCGGTCCGCCCGGCGAAAGGGGAGAGCGGTGGGAAAAGCGGCCGGGGGGTGTCGCCGCTTCCCGGCACCCGCGCGGGAACGCCGCCAGCACGCGCGTGCACTGTGCGCTGGTATGCGCTATTGACGGAGTAGGCAGTGGGGCATCAACAGACGACGATTTCATCGGGTATCATCCCGCTCCGAGCTGGCACGGCCGTGCCGTGTGGGGGTGACGGGGCCGCGAAGTCTCAGCGGGTCATCTCGGGGCAGGATCCGTAAAGGGGTGCCCGGGTCGGTCCGTCAACGACCATGGAGGTCCGCCGGGTGCATCCGGCGGGCGGGATCAACACCTACGGGAAAGGGGTTCGCATGCGCATTACCATCTTCGGCACCGGCTACGTGGGCCTGGTCACGGGCGCCTGCTTCGCGGAGGTCGGCAATCACGTCGTCTGCGTGGACGTGGATGCCGACAAGGTCGCCCGCCTCAACGCCGGCGAGGTTCCGATCTACGAGCCGGGGCTGGAGTCCCTGGTGGCGCACAACCGCTCCGCGGGCCGGCTCACCTTCACCACCGATGCC
The DNA here is from genome assembly GCF_051195215.1 of Arhodomonas sp. AD133. Classification (NCBI taxonomy): domain Bacteria; kingdom Pseudomonadati; phylum Pseudomonadota; class Gammaproteobacteria; order Chromatiales; family Ectothiorhodospiraceae; genus Arhodomonas; species Arhodomonas sp. AD133. The sequence continues at coordinate 152,410 of NZ_JBNAZM010000006.1, forward strand.
GAGGCCGGCGTCGCCCACGGACGGTTTCAGTTCATCGCCGTGGGTACCCCGTCCGACGAGGACGGTTCCGCCGATCTCAAGCACGTGCTTGCGGTCGCGCGCACCATCGCCACCCACATGACCGAGCCCAAGGTGATCGTGGACAAGTCCACGGTGCCTGTCGGCACCGCCGACCGGGTGCGCGAGGCCGTCGCCGGCGTGCTCGACGAGCGCGGCGCGACGGTGGATTACCAGGTCGCCTCCAACCCGGAGTTCCTCAAGGAAGGCGCGGCGGTGGAGGACTTCATGAAGCCCGACCGCGTGATTGTCGGCACCGACGACAATGACACCGGCGAGCTCATGCGTCAGCTCTATGCGCCGTTCAACCGCAATCGCGATCGGCTGGTCGTCATGGACGTACGCTCGGCGGAGCTGACCAAGTACGCCGCCAATGCCATGCTCGCCACCAAGATCAGCTTCATGAACGAGCTCGCCAACATCGCCGATCGTGTGGGCGCGGATATCGAGCGCGTGCGTGTGGGCATCGGCTCGGATCCGCGTATCGGCTATCACTTCATCTACCCGGGGGCGGGCTATGGCGGTTCCTGCTTTCCCAAGGACGTCAAGGCACTGGCGCGCACCGCCAGCGACGTTGACTACACACCGCAGATGCTGCAGGCGGTGGAGGACGTCAACGAGCGCCAGAAGAGCTATCTGTTCAATCGCATCCGCGAGCATTTCGGCGACCGGCTCTCCGGCCGGACCATCGCGCTGTGGGGGCTCGCGTTCAAGCCCAATACCGATGATATGCGCGAAGCCTCCAGCCGGCGGCTGATGGAGTCGTTGTGGGAGGCGGGTGCCGAGGTGCGCGCCTTCGACCCCAAGGCGATGGAGGAAACCCGCCGCATCTATGGCGAACGCCAGGGGCTGACGCTGTGCGACAGCCCGGAGTCGGTGCTGGACGGCGCGGATGCGCTGGCCATCGTCACCGAATGGAATCTCTTCCGCAGCCCGGATTTCGAGCTCATTCGCGAGCGCCTCGCCGCGCCGGTGATTTTCGACGGCCGCAACCTCTACGACCCGGCGGACATGGCCCGTCTCGGCTTCACTTACTACGCTATTGGCCGACCAACGGTATCGGCAGGCGGGTAAGCGCCACAGCGTCACCGAACCGGGGCGGCGCGCGGCCGGCGCACCTGGCTTACGCCGCCGTCGGTGGCCGCATCGCTGCGCCGCGGCGACACGACACCGAGGCCCCCTGCCGCGCCGGTCTTGCGGACCTCTGAGCGGGCGTGCGTTTACCGGTCATGGACGTCCTAGTATCCTTCGCCGATACTCACGGTCAGGACAGTCCAGTTCGAGGTCTATGGCGCCCAAGATTTACGTCCACACCCACGGTTGCCAGATGAACGAGTACGACTCCGCGAAGATGGCGGAGGTGCTCGGCGCCGAGCGGGGTTTCGAGCGCGTGCGCTCGGCGGAGGAGGCGGATGTCATCCTCCTCAATACCTGCTCGGTACGCGAGAAGGCCCAGGAGAAAGTCTTCTCCCAGCTCGGCAAGTGGAAGCCTCTCAAGGAGTCGAACCCGGATCTGGTGATCGGCGTGGGCGGCTGCGTGGCGAGCCAGGAGGGCGCGGCCATTGCCGAGCGGGCACCGTACGTGGACATGGTCTTCGGCCCGCAGACGCTGCACCGGCTGCCGGAGATGTACGACCGCGCGCGTGAAACGCGCCGTCCCGTGGTGGACATCTCCTTCCCCGAGATCGAGAAGTTTGACCGCCTGCCGGAGCCCCGGGCCGAGGGGCCGACGGCGTTCGTCTCGATCATGGAAGGGTGCAGCAAGTACTGCACCTTCTGCGTGGTGCCGTACACCCGCGGCGAGGAGATCAGCCGGCCATTCGAGGACATCCTCGGCGAGTGCGCCGAGCTCGCCGAGCAGGGCGTGCGCGAGGTCACCCTGCTGGGGCAGAACGTCAACGGCTACGACGGCGCCATGGACGACGGCACGCCGGCGGATCTGGCGCTGCTGATCCACTACATCGCGGCGATCGACGGTATCGACCGCATTCGTTTCACCACCTCGCATCCGCTGGATTTCAACGATGCGCTGATCGAGGCCTATGCCGAGGTGCCGGAGCTCGTCGGCCATCTGCACCTGCCGGTGCAGAGCGGCTCCAACAACGTGCTACGGCTGATGAAGCGCAATCACACCCGCGAGCACTTTCTCGAGCTGGTCGCGCGGTTGCGCGAGGCGCGGCCGGATCTGGTGATGTCCTCGGATTTCATCATCGGTTTTCCGGGTGAAATGAAGCAGGACTTCGAGGACACGCTGGATCTCGTCGAGCAGGTAGGCTTCGACCAGTCGTTCAGCTTCGTGTTCTCCAAGCGTCCCGGCACACCGGCGGCGCAGCTGCCCGATGCCACCCCGATGGCGGAGAAGAAGGAGCGCCTCTACCGGATTCAGGAGGTGCTCAACGCCAACGCCCGCGCCATCAGCGAGGCGATGGTGGGCAGCGTCCAGACGGTGCTGGTCGACGGCATCTCCAAGAAGGACGCCAACGAGATCGCCGGGCGTACCGAGAACAACCGCGTGGTCAATTTCCCCGGTAATCCGCGGCTCATCGGCCGCTTCGTCAGGGTGCGTATCACCGAGGCGCTGGCCCACTCACTGCGTGGCGAGTTCCTCGACCTCGACGAGCGGCTGGAACCCGGGTTCGCCGCCGCGAGTGTCTGACAGCAGCGAGGTCCGACGCACCTTGAGTAGTAGCCCGGAAGCCATCGACTTCACCCTCGACCCTCCCGACAACGAGCGCCTGGCCAGCCTCTGCGGGCAGTTCGACGAGCACCTCCGCCAGGTCGAACGCCGCCTCGGGGTCGAGATCAAGAACCGCGGCCACCGCTTTCGCGTGATTGGCGAGGACCGTGCGGCCCTCGCTGCCAGCCGTGTCCTTCAGGCCCTCTACGACGCCTCGGAGCGCGAGGCGTTGAGCGCTGAGAACGTCCACCTCTACCTCCAGCATGCCGACGTCGCCGAGCGTGCCGATGCGGCGGAGCCCGGCGCCGATGTCGGTGCCGGGGCCGAGGCCGAAGTCGGCGACGACGTTGCGATCCGCACCCGCAAGGGGCAGGTGCGTGGCCGCGGCCCCAACCAGCGCCGCTATCTCTACAACGTCGTCACCCACGATCTCAATTTCGGTGTGGGGCCGGCGGGTACCGGCAAGACCTATCTGGCGGTCGCCTGCGCGGTGGATGCGCTCGAGCGTGACCTGGTCCAACGCCTGGTGCTGGTGCGCCCGGCGGTGGAGGCCGGCGAGCGCCTGGGCTTCCTCCCCGGCGATCTCGCGCAGAAGGTCGACCCGTACCTGCGGCCGCTCTATGACGCACTGTTCGAGATGCTGGGCTTCGAGCGGGTGAACAAGCTCATCGAGCGCAACGTCATCGAGGTGGCGCCGCTTGCCTACATGCGCGGGCGGACGCTTAACAACGCCTTCATCATTCTCGACGAGGCGCAGAACACCACCGTCGAGCAGATGAAGATGTTCCTCACGCGCATCGGTTTTGGCTCCACCGCGGTGGTCACCGGTGACGTCACCCAGATCGACCTGCCGCCGGGCAAGACCTCGGGGCTGCGGGACGCCATCGACGTATTGCGTCATGTCGACGGCGTGAGCTTCACCTTCTTCAACGCCCGGGACGTGGTGCGCCACGATCTGGTCCAGCGCATCGTCCAGGCCTATGATGCCCGTGCCGACGACGCCCCCCGCGGCAATGCCGCGGGAGGCTGAGGCGGCGGCGAGGCCGGCGAGCGAAACCATGACTGAAATCGACATCCAGGTCGCCTCCACCGACCCCGACATACCCGACGATGCGGATTTCCGGCGTTGGGTCGCGGCGGCGCTCGACGGCCGCCGCGACGAGGCCGAGCTCAGCGTGCGCGTCGTCGACGAAGGCGAGGGGCGCGAGCTCAATGCCACTTATCGGGGGCGGGATTACGCCACCAACGTTCTGTCGTTTCCCGCCGAGCTCCCGGAGGGTGTCGATCTCCCGATGCTGGGTGATCTCGTCATCTGCGCGCCGGTGGTGGCGCGCGAGGCGGACGAACAAGGCAAACCGCCCATCGCCCACTGGGCGCACATGGTCGTCCACGGTGTCTTGCATCTGCTCGGTTTCGACCATATCGATGAGCACGAAGCGGAAACCATGGAAGCACTGGAGCGGGAGATCCTCGCCGGTCTTGGCTATGCTGATCCGTACGCTGTCGACCCGTGTGCCGCGGGGAGTTGATTCGTTAATTCGTCGCGGTCGTGAGACCGCAACGCGGCAAATTAACCAATCAACTGGATACGATTTCCGTGGCAACCATCGAGACCCTGATGAACGAGGACCGATCGGACAGTAGCAGTAGCAACTCTTCGCAAAACGGTCACCAACGGACCTGGCTCGAGCGTATCGGCCAGGCGCTGTCCGGCGAGCCGCGTGACCGCGAAGAGCTCGTCGAGCTTCTGCGGCATGCCCAGCAGCGCAACCTTCTCGACCAGGACTCGCTCGCGATGATCGAGGGCGTGCTCCATGTCTCGGAGCTGCAGGCACGCGACATCATGGTGCCCCGCTCGCGCGTTGCCGTGCTCCAGCGCAGCGATCGCGTATGGGACCTGCTGCCCACCATCGTGGAAACGGGCCATTCCCGCTTTCCGGTCACCGGCGACAGCCGTGACGACGTCATCGGCATCCTCATCGCCAAGGACTTGCTGAGCTACCTCGACCCGGAAAGCCAGCGCGAGTTCCATCTGCGCGAGCTGTTGCGCCCGGCATTGTTCATCCCCGAGAGCAAGCGTCTCGACGCACTGCTTCAGCTATTCCAGGAAAGCCGGAACCACCTGGCCGTGGTGGTGGACGAGTACGGCGGGCTCGCCGGCATCGTCACCATCGAGGACGTCATCGAGCAGATCGTCGGTGAGATCGACGACGAGCACGACGACGAGGACGACAGCTGGATCCTCTCGCGCACCGAGGACGGCCAGTCCGTGGTCAAGGCGCTCACCCCCATCGAGGACTTCAACGAGTATTTCGGCACTGATTTCAGCGACGAGGAGTTCGACACCATCGGTGGCCTTGTCGCCAACGGTTTCGGTCACCTGCCGCATCGGGGTGAGGCGCTCGCGCTCGGCGGCTGTCGTTTCGAGGTGGTGCGCGCCGACAACCGCCGCATCCACCTGCTGCGGGTGAGCCGCATGCCCGCGGAGACCGTCGCCGCGGAGGAGTCCGACCGGACCCAGGCGCACTAGCCGATCATGTTTGCGCGTGTGCTCGCCTCCCGCGGCGGACTCTTGCTCGTGCTCGCCGCGGGACTCGCCATGCCGCTCGCCTTCGCGCCGTTCGGGTGGGGCTGGATCGCGCCGCTGGCGCTGGCCGTTGCGTTCGCACAGGTCGCAGCCTCACCGCGCCGGCGGGCGTTGCTTGGCGCGTACCTCTTCGGCCTTGGCTATGCCGGGTTCGGCGTTTACTGGATCTTCATCAGCGTGAGCCGCTACGGCGGCGGTGACGTTGCCGCTGCCGTGGTCACGCCGCTTTTCATCGCCCTGTTCGCGCTCTATCCCCTGGTGGCCCTGGCGCTGGGCCGCAGGGTGGGGGCAGGGCGGCCGTTATTGACGACGATCGTCGCTCTACCGGCTGCCTGGCTGGTCGTGGAGTGGGTGCGGAGCTGGCTGTTCACCGGGGCGACGTGGCTGTCCGTGGGCTACACCCAGATCGACCTGCCGCCCGGTGCGCTGGCGCCGCTGCTCGGGCTGTACGGTGTGGGACTCGTGGTTTGTGCCCTGGCCGGGTCACTTGCGAGCCTCGCGATCCGGCCGGGCGCCGGCGCGGCTGCCGCGGTGGTGGTGACGGGTTTGCTCTATGCCGGCAGCGGCACGCTGGCGGCGCTCGACTGGACGGCGCCGGTGGGCGAGCCCCTGGACGTCGCGATGATCCAGGGCAATGTCCCCCAGGATCAGAAATGGCTCGCCGACCAGCGCGTGGAGACGCTGCGGCATTACGCCCAGGCGAGTCGCCAGCACTATGGCACGCCGCTCATCGTCTGGCCCGAGGCCGCCGTGCCCGCCTTCTATCACCGCGTCGAGGACAACTTCCTAGCCCCCCTCGCCGAAGAAGCGGCCGAGCAGGGCAGTACCATCGTTACTGGCGTACCCGTGGTGGACCCGGTGGAGGACGCTCCGTTCAATGCCGTCGCGGTGCTCGGTGACAGTCCGGCGTTCTATTACAAGCGCCATTTGGTGCCCTTCGGCGAATACGTGCCGTTCCGCGACTGGTTCGGCGCCGCGCTGGATTTCGTCGGCGCGCCCATGGGCGACTTCGAGGCGGGGGCGAAGCCACGCCCGCTTCAGGCCGACGGCGTCACTGTCGGCGCCTCCATCTGCTATGAAGTGACCTTCGGCCCGCTCATCGCCGATGCGTTGCCGGAGGCCGAGGTGCTGCTCAATGTGAGCAACGACGCCTGGTTCGGCGATTCCCTCGCGCCCTACCAGCATCTCGAAATGGCCCGCATGCGCGCCAGAGAGACCGGCCGTCCGCTGCTGCGTGCCACCAACACCGGCATCACCGCGGCCATGGACGCCCGGGGCGAAGTCCTCGCCCAGGCCCCCATGTTCCAGCGCACTGCCCTGGCAACCACCGTGCAGCCCCGCGAGGGCACGACGCCTTACGTGCGCTGGCGGGACTGGCCGGTCGTCGCGCTGGTCATGATCGTGCTCGCGGGGGCGTGGTTCGCCGCCCGCCGTCGCGGTCGCGATATTTTCCATTGATCGGAGTAACCGCACGGGTCGACTGATTGCGAAGCTCGGGGCACATGTCGGCGCCGCCCGCCCAGCACGGCCGTTCGTCGCGTTGCGTCCGCGCCACATCGTTCTGCCAACTACGTTTAAAACGTAAGAGGGTAGGCATTCTCAGGACGAGCGTCAGGCGCATGGCCCGCCGATTCGCCGTGCCCGCTTACGAGGCGTGAGCGTGCCCAGTCGTCGGCGCACGCTCGCGAAGCTCCTCGTCGTGGATGGGAGGTTTCGCCATGACCACGCGACGCCGTTTCCTGCAGGGCAGTGCCCTGGCTTCTGCGGCCTTTCTGTTTCCCATGCACCCTTTTCTGCGACGCGCGCGGGCGGTCGCATTCGACTCGGGTATCGGTCCATTGAGCGATCCGGCGCGTCAGCCGAAATTCCTGGAACTCGCCCCCAACGCACTCGACCCGGGCTTTCTGTTCAAGGACCTCAACCAGAACGGCGGCCCGGCGCATCGTCCGAACTTCAGCCTTCGGCTGCGTGAAGTCACCCAGGAAACCGGTCTTATCAATCCGCGAAACGGCCGACGCTTGCCAACCCGGATCTGGGGGTACGGAACGGATACCGTCTCCTGGCCGGGGCAGACGTTCCAGGTCATGAGCGCAGCCGCTGGCGGCGCCGATGAAACCGTCGTACGCTGGGAGAACGAGTTGCGTGGCAAGAAACACCTGCTTCCCGTCGATACCAGCCTGCACTGGTGCTATTCGCTCCACGGTGAGAGTTCGGCCAACGGCGTCGACTACCGGCAATTCTCCATCAGCAAGGACGGCGTGCCCATCGTCACCCACCTCCACGGCGGTCATTCCGACTTCCAGTTCGACGGCAATCCCGAATTCTTCTACAGCCCCGACGGGCGGGTGAAAGGGCCACAATGGGACTTCGTGCCCGGCGGTTTCACCAACACCTTCCGATACGATAATCACGTGCCCGCCGGCAACCTCTGGTATCACGACCACGCCCTCGGGATCACCCGGCTGAACGTCTATGCCGGGCTGGCGGGGTTCTACTTCGTGCGCGACGCACTCGACACGGGTGCCCCCGATAACCCCCTGGGGCTACCCGCCTTCCCCTACGAGCTCGCCTACGCCATTCAGGACCGCATGTTCACCGAGAAGGGTGAGCTCTTCTACCCGGCATTCCCCGGCGACCCGTTCTACGACGACTTCATCACCGGTGAAGGGGCCGTTCTGCCCCCCGAGCTCTTCCCGGATGGCGGCCCGACGGCGCTCGCCGAGTTCTTCGGCGACCACATGGTGGTCAACGGCAAGATCTGGCCCAAGGAGAACGTGGAGCCGCGTCACTACCGCATGCGCCTGCTAAACGGCTGCGATTCGCGCTTCATGGTCATTCGTTTTCGCGCGGTGCCCCTCGGGGATACCGAGCTCACTAACGCGGGCGCGCCGATACCTTTCTATGTCATCGGCAGCGACCAGGGCCTGGCGGCCGCAGCGACCCAGGTGGACACCCTGGTCTTCGAGGGCGGCAGCCGCTACGACGTGGTCTTCGACTTCTCCGGCCTCCAGGGCTATCGCATCATCATGGAGAACATTGGCGGCGACGCCCCGTTCGGGGGCGATTTCGGCGGCGCCCTGTCGCCGGAAGACCTCTTCGACGATCGCCAGACCGACCGGGTGATGGCCTTCGACGTAATCCGGCCGTTCGACAATGCCGTCGCCGACAACTTCAACCCCGCCAATATCGGTGGTGGCGTCCCCGGCGACATGGGACCGGAACCGCCAATACGCCGCGTGGCACTGTTCGAGGGCACTGACAGCTTCGGCCGACTTCGCCCGCTGCTCGGTACTGTCCACGAAACCGCGAATGCCGCCGGCAGCTTCGCTACCCCGTTCGCGTGGTTCCAGCCGACGACTGAAACCCCGGGGCTCGACACGGAGGAAATCTGGGAGATCTACAACTTCACGGGCGATGCCCACCCGATTCACCTCCATCTCGTGAAATTCCGGATTCTCGACAGACACGCCATCGACTTCGCTTCGGACGAAGGCGACCCCGGGCAACCCGTTGCTCAGCACGATGGCGGCGAAGGCAAGGCCCCCGTGATTACCGGCATCAGTGTGGGGCCTGTTGTGGATCTGGGCCCCGCGCACGGTTATGTCGAGAATACGCCAAAGGACGTCGTCACGACGTTGCCGGAACAGATGACCCGTATTCGGGTCACCTTCGACAAACCCGGCCGGTACGTGTGGCACTGCCATATTCTCTCCCATGAGGACAACGAGATGATGCGCGTGCTGCAGGTCGGGTAGTCGGCCAGTGGTGAAACCATGCGATGACGGGGTCACCCGCAGTGGCCCCTTCGTTTTTCGGGGTGGTCAGTCATCCGAAACGGTTGACAGCGACCTATCGGGTTGCCGTAGGCTCTAGCGCTCTTCGCGGGACAATTTGTGTGTCAGCGCGTTTACACGGAAGCCAAGTGAGCGCCGGTTTCCGCCCCACCAGCGGGCGGCGACCACCGGAAAGGGAGCACTTCCATGGTCAGCCTCGACCGTGTCAGGGACGTTGCGGTCCGTTGGGTCGCTGCATTCCTCGTCGCCTGCCTCGCCACCGCCAACGCGGCCCCCAGCCCCGATAGCGACGTCCTGTGGGTGGCGGACACCGGCGGCGTGCTCAAGGTCGCCGCCACGGATGCCGCCATCGAGCTGGAGATCCCCGACGCCCGCCGGGTGAAGGCGCTCGCCGCCGATGCCGCCCGCGGCCTGGTCTGGGCGTACCGCCCGGGGCGGCTCGTGGCCTACGACCTCGCCGGCGAGCGCGTGCGGAACCTCCCCGTCGAGGCCACGTTGCTCGGGCGCAGCTCGGTGGCGACGGCGCGCGGGGCGCGCGACGAATCCCGTGCCGACGTCCCCGCGGTGCTCGACGAGGCGGTCGACGGCCTCACGACCACCCAACGGCAGGCCTTCGGCACCGCCGCTGGCACGCACCTCACCGTCGACGAGACCACCGGCGAGGTCTGGCTGGTCGACGGCCGATCGGTCTACCGCTATGGCGCCGACGGCGAACGCCTTGCCGAGGCGAGCTTGCGTTTTCGTGCCCGGGATGCCGCCTTCGTGGCGAGCGAAGGCTCGCTGTGGCTGACCGACTGGCGGGGCCGGGTCCTCGCCGTCTCGGCGTCGGGCGATGTTCGCGAGCCGCTCGACCTCGGCGTTCTCGAACGCGCCCTCGCGCTCGCCTACGCGCCGCAGCACGGCGAGGTCTGGATCGCGCTGCCCCGCGCCGTCGTCCGTCACGCCGTCTCCGGCGAACGGCGGCTCACCGCCTCCGTGGACGGTGCTCTGCACCTCGACGCCGACGGCCAGGGCGGCGTCTGGGCCGCCGGCCTGCGCCGCCTCACCCACGTCGACGCCAGCGGCTCGGCGTCGGTGAGCTTCCGCCCGCGCTGGGCCAGCGCCCTGCGCGGCGTCCTCTTCCACCTCGCCGCCGATCCCGCCGACGCCAGCGTCTGGGTGAGCGGCCTGCGCGGCGTCGCCCACTTCAGCGCCGACGGCGAAGCCCTCGCCGAGCTCGACTACCGCGCCGAGCGCCGCCTCGCGCTCATCCGCGCCATCGCCACCGGCGCGGACGTCATCCCCCCGGAACTCGCGTTCACCCGGCCCGCCGACGGCGACTACGTCGACACCCGTCGCCCCGAGCTCGGCTTCGAGTTCGACGCCGGCGCCCGTGCGGACACCCTCGCGCTGCGCGCCGACGGCGGCGAGCTGCCGATGGACTGCACGTCCGGCAACGAGACCGCCGACTGCGTGCCCACCACCGACCTGCCGGAAGGCCCGGTGAGCCTCTCGGCGACCATCGCCGATGCCGCCGGCAACGAATCCGATCCGGCGAAGCTCGCACTCACGGTGGACACCACGCCGCCCGAGCTCATAGTCGACGCCCCGAGCGACGGCACCCTGACCAACGAGCCCGAAACCACCGTGCGCGGGCAGGTGAGCGAGGCCGCCGACGTCGAGATCGACGGCACCGCCGTCTTCCTCGACCTGGATCACCGTTTCGAGCACACGCTGACCCTCGACGAGGGCGAGAACACGCTGCTGGTCGAGGCCATCGACCCAGCCGGCCACCTCGCCGAGGCCCAGGTCGGCGTGACCCTCGACACCATCGCCCCGGACATCCTCGTCGAGCACCCGGGCGACGGCCACATCACCAATGAGGCCGAGCTCACCGTGCGCGGCAGCCTGAGCGAGCCCGCCGAGCTCCGCATCGACGGCGCCACCGTCGAACCCGATGCGAACAACGGCTTCGAGCACGCGCTCAGCCTCACCGAGGGCGGCAACGCCATCGAGCTCGTCGCCACCGACGAGGCCGGCAACGAGGCCACCCGCACCCTCGACGTCACCCTGGACACTGTCCCCCCAGCGCCCGTCGCCGGCGACCGGGTGAACGTCACCGGTGACGGCAGCGGCAACGCCGTCGTCACGGGCGCTGCCGGTGCCGTCGAGGCCGGCGCGCGCGTGACCGTGACCAACACCCGTACCGGCGAGCGCGTCACCGTCGATGCCGACGCCCAGGGTGCGTTCACCGCCACCCTCGGTGGCACCGCCACCGATACCTATCGCGTCGTCGTCAGCGACCCGGCGGGCAACGCCAGTGACGGCACCGACATCACGGGCAGCGGGGATGATGACGACGACGATGACAACGGTGGCGGCGACCTGCCGCCGGACCCGGGCGATGTCGCCCCGCC